>JAICIT010000018.1 GCA_025960445.1 Bradyrhizobium sp.
AAGGCCGAGCGCCGGCTCGAAGCGGCTTGATGGAATGCCGGAGGTGAAGCGCCGCAACGGTTCTTCCTTCTGCATGCCGATAATTGAATCATAATCGCCGGTCATGCCCGCGTCGGTCATGTAGGCGGTGCCTCCGGAGAGAATCTGATGGTCGGCGGTCGGCACATGAGTGTGGGTGCCGACCACCAGACTGGCACGGCCATCGCAGAAAAAACCGATCGCCTGCTTTTCGCTCGACGCCTCGCAATGAAAATCCACTACGATGGCGTCGGCCGCTCCGCGCAGCGGACAAGCCTCGAGTTCGCGATTGATTGCCGCAAAGGGATCGTCGAACGGAGTCATGAAGACGCGGCCGAGGGCATTGATGATGAGCGCGCGCTTGCCGTTCCTGGTGTCGACCAGCGCGGTGCCGCGCCCTGGCGTGCCCTTTGGGTAATTCGCTGGCCGAACCAGGCGCGGCGCGCGTTCGATGAAAACCAGCGCCTCTCGCTGGTCCCAGGAATGATTGCCAAGGGTTATGGCGTCTGCGCCGGCATCGACAAATTCCTGATAGATAGCCTCGGTGATGCCGAAGCCGCCGGCGGCGTTCTCGCCATTGACGACGACGAGATCAAGCGCCCAGTCGCGGATCATGCCCGGCAGATGCTCCGAGACCGCGGTGCGCCCTGCCCTGCCAACGACGTCACCGACGAAAAGAATGCGCACCTGATAAGCTCCGGAAGTCGAACACTCGGCTGTCGGTTAGCACATAATCCAGTGCCACGTCGTGCTCCAGCGCCGGCACGGCCTCGACTTCCTGCACCCCAAAGGCAAGGCCGATCGCGGTGATCGGCCTCGATTTGCGCAATTGCACCAGCGTACGGTCGTAATGACCGGCGCCATAGCCGATGCGATGGCCGAGCTTGTCAAACGCCGCCAACGGCACAAGCACGATCTCGGGCGTAATTTCGGCAGCGGCGGGAGACGGCTCGAGAATGCCGAGCGCGCCGCGCATAAGTCGGTCGTCGGCGGACCAGCTCCGAAATCTCAAGCCCTGGCCGCGCGCGGTGATCACTGGCAGCGACAGCCGCGCGCCTTCGGCCGCAAGTCTTTGCATCAAAGGTGCCGGATCAACCTCGCCGCGGATCGGCGAATAACCGGCGACCACCACACTCGGTTTGATTTCGATCGGCAGCCCGCGTTGGGCGATGATCTGTGCCGCGGCTGCGCGATGTCGATCGGTCAACGCCTCACGCGCAGCGATTGCCGCGGCGCGGAGTTCGGCCTTTTGCGGAGGAATCGACATTGCCCCGATTTGGCCGGGCTTGTCCCGGCCATCCATGCCTTACTTGCTCAGACACTAAAGACGTGGATGTGAGCGACGTCTAGCGCGAATACGCGCCTCGCGCGTTTTCGGCCCGATCATAATGACGATCAAAACTGCGAGCACGCGGCGCCGCGGCTGCGAGCTGCGACGGCGATGATGATAAAGCTCGAAGAAAATTTCGACAGCACAAACAATAAGAGACAGCACAAACACAAGAAAAGTGCGAAGCCGCGATGGCCGTTGGAGCACTCGATCCCGGAGTTCCCTACGAAAGTAGGTGGGCACCATATGACCGGATCCACGGACCCGGCCAGGGACAGTTCCCTGAAGGATCGATAAGGCCCCGGGGATATATGGCTCCTGACGCGCGACACAGCTTCGCAAAGCCAATGTAACCATGCTTGCCGGCGATCGCCAGCGCTAACGCGCGTGATGGTCAACCAATGGCAACCCCGCCGCCAATGGTGCGATTCAGCACTTGCGTGGTTTTTTCGATGCGGTCGGCGGCGGCGTTGAGCGCGTTGGCGACCGCGGCCTGGGTCGCGCGTGCACGATCGACGGCCGCCAGGCGGACATTGCGCAACGCCTCCAGCTCCTGTTCGAGATTGCGGATTCGTTGACCGGCATCCAGGAGCTCGTCACACGCGGTTAGCGCCGCCATCACAGTCAGCCGTGCATCGCCGATTTCGCCGAACTTGCCGCGCAGACTTTGGATGCGCGATTCAAGATCGTCCGCGAGTTTCAGGAGCCGAGCCTCCTGACCTTCCTCGCAGGCCATCCGGTATTGCCGCGCATTGATGGTGACGTTGATATGGCTCATGAGTCCTCGTCGGCGTGGAGTACCGAACGTATCGTGCCGATTGCGACGTCAAGCCTGTCGGCGATTTCGCGATTGACGCGCTCCAGCCGCCGCGATTTGACCAGCGATCCGTCCAGTTCATCGGCTAGCCGGGAGCGATCCGCGCCAAGCGCTTGAATTCGGCTCGCCAGTTCGTTTTCGTCCCGGTCCGCTTCCCGCCGCCGCTCGACCGCGCTCTCCAGCGCCTCGAGCGCCGTCATCAGCCGGCGCGTCGCGGCGTCGATATCGACGGATGAGGGCTCGTTGGCCGAGCCGTTGGCGGGGCGATCGCTCATGAGAGACAATGCGGACCTTCCCTGAGCCGACCGCCCGAAACTCGCGGTTCGGCAAGCGTTTAGACTGTGAAATTTACGAGGCAAGTGAGGCGAGCGCAACGTTGCTGGCGAGCTATGCACCGCAAAGCAACTTTTCGGCCCGACCGCGCGTTTCACTGCCTTGGACTCCCGGAACCGAGATGCTATCCAGCCCTGACTTCCCGTTACCAGCAACGCTTGCGCCGAGGCCGTTCGCCATACGTCGGATCGCCACCAAGCGGCTCATTTCAGGCGGATTTCCCTCATGACGCGTGTCGATCACTCCCGTATGGCCAATGCGATCCGCGCGCTGGCGATGGACGCCGTCGAGAAGGCGAAATCCGGCCATCCCGGCCTGCCGATGGGCGCGGCCGACGTCGCCACCGTGCTGTTCACGCAATTTTTGAAGTTCGACGCCGCCGACCCGCGCTGGCCGGACCGCGATCGCTTCATTCTGTCGGCCGGGCACGGTTCGATGCTGCTTTATGCGCTGCTGTACTTGACCGGCAACCAGGACGTCACCCTCGATCAGATCAAGAACTTTCGCCAGCTCGGCTCCAAGACGCCCGGCCATCCAGAGAATTTCATTACCTCCGGAATCGAGACCACCACGGGTCCGCTGGGCCAGGGCGTCGCCTCCTCCGTCGGAACGGCGCTCGCCGAACGGCTGCTGGCGGCCGAATTCGGCGAGGACATCGTCGATCATCACACCTACGTGCTGTGCTCCGATGGCGACCTGATGGAAGGCGTCAGCCACGAAGCGCTCGCGCTCGCCGGACATCTGAAGCTCTCGAAACTGATCTTCCTGTACGACGATAACGGGATCACCATCGACGGGCCGATCACGTTGACCGATAATGTCGACCAGGTCGCGCGGTTCAAGGCCCATGGCTGGAATGCGGTCCAGATCGACGGCCACGATCAGAAAGCGATCGCCAACGCCATCACCAAGGCGCAGGCTTCCGATCGCCCGTCCTTGATCGCCTGCAAAACCATCATCGGTTTCGGCGCGCCGCATAAGGCCGGCACCGCCAAGGCGCATGGCGAGCCGCTCGGCGCCGAGGAACTCGCCGGCGCCAAAAAGGCTTTGGGATGGGATTACGGACCGTTCGAGATTCCGGATGACGTATTGCAGGCCTGGCGCAACGTCGGAAAGCAGGGCGCCAGCGCGCATGCCGAGTGGCGCGGCCGCTTCGACAGTAAACCCGAGGCGCAACGCAGCGAATTCATTCGGCGCGTGCTCGATCGCAAGCGCCCGCCCGGCCTGACCGAGGCGATCCGAAAGCTCAAGGAAAAGCTGGTGGCGGAGCCGCCGACCATCGCCACCCGCAAGGCGAGCGAGATGGTGCTGGACGCGCTGGTTCCGGAAATGCCGGAGCTGCTGCTGGGCTCGGCCGATCTGACGCCTTCGAACAACACCCGCACCAAGGGCCTGAAGGAAGTGACGCCCGGCGATTTCAGTGGCCGTTACATCCATTACGGCATTCGCGAGATGGGCATGGCGGCAGCCATGAATGGCATCTCGACGCATGGCGGCTTCGCGCCGGCCGGCGGCACGTTCCTGTGTTTCACCGATTACGCGCGGCCCTCGATGCGCATCGCGGCGCTCTCGCACACGCCGGTGGTCTATATCATGACTCATGATTCCATCGGGCTTGGTGAAGACGGGCCCACGCATCAGCCGGTCGAACACCTCGCCGCACTCCGCGCCATGCCGAATATGCGGGTGTTCCGGCCTGCGGACGCGGTGGAGACCGCCGAATGCTGGCAGCTCGCGCTGGAAAACACCGCCGGCCCGACGGTGCTTGCGCTGTCGCGTCAAAACCTGACGCCGGCGCGCACCTCGGCGCATTCGGACAATCTATGCAAGCACGGTGGCTACGAGCTGGTCGCGGCCAAAGGCGAGGCCAAGGTCTCGCTGTTTGCTTCCGGTTCTGAAGTTGAAATCGCTGTGGCCGCGCAAAAGGAGCTTGCCGGACGCGGCATCCCAGCGCGCGTGGTCTCAGTACCCTCGCTCGAATTGCTGCTGGCGCAACCACCGGACCGGCGGAAAACAATTATCGGCGCGGCAGGCGTCAAGATCGCGATCGAAGCCGCGGTGCGGTTCGGCTGGGATGCCGTGATCGGGCCGGACGGGATTTTCATCGGCATGAGCAGCTTCGGCGCCAGCGCGCCGGCGAAAGCGCTGTTCAAGCATTTCGGCGTTACCGCAGAAGCGGTAGTTGAGGCTGCGTCAAAGCAGCTTGGTGCAAAGTAGGCCTATCGGAACATTCGGGATTATGATGCATTGCAGCGTCCGACATTCACCAATAGATCGACAGCAAGGTCAGAAAACCGGCCAAGATGGCCGCAAAACACCCGATTTCGAAGCTTAGGAGAAAGCGAATGACAGTCCGGGTCGCAATTAACGGTTTTGGCCGCATCGGCCGCAATGTGCTCCGGGCGATCGCCGAGTCCGGGCGCAAAGATATCGAAGTGGTCGGGATCAACGATCTCGGCCCGGTCGAGACCAACGCGCATCTGCTGCGCTTCGATTCGGTGCACGGTCGCTTCCCCGGGACGGTAACGGTCGAGGGCGATTCCATCAGCGTCGGCAACGGCAAGATGAAGGTTTCGGCCGAACGCGATCCCGCCAAGCTGCCGTGGAAAGAACTCGGCGTCGACATCGCGCTCGAATGCACGGGCATCTTCACCGCGAGAGACAAAGCCTCGCTGCATCTCACAGCGGGCGCCAAGCGCGTGCTGGTCTCGGCGCCCGCCGAGAACGCCGACGCGACCATCGTCTATGGGGTCAACCACGACAAGCTGACCAAGGATCACAAGGTGGTCTCGAACGGTTCCTGCACCACCAACTGCCTCGCGCCGATTGCCAAGGTGCTGAACGACACGGTAGGGATCGAGACCGGCTTCATGACCACGATACACGCCTACACTGGCGACCAGCCGACGCTCGATACATTACACAAGGATCTGTATCGCGGCCGGGCCGCGGCGATGTCGATGATCCCGACCTCCACCGGAGCGGCCAAGGCGATCGGCCTGGTGCTGCCGGAATTGCAAGGCAAGCTCGATGGCGTCGCGATCCGCGTCCCCACGCCGAACGTCTCGGTGGTCGATCTCAAAATCGTGGCGTCGCGCAAGACCGACAAGGATGAGATTAATGACGCGATGAAGCGCGCGTCAGAGCAGCAGCTCAAGGGCATCCTGGCCTACACCACCGCCCCCAACGTCTCGATCGATTTCAATCACGACCCGCATTCCTCCACGCTCCACATGGACCAGACCAAGGTGCAGAACGGCACGCTGGTACGGGTGATGTCGTGGTACGACAATGAATGGGGCTTCTCCAATCGCATGGCGGACACCGCCGTGGCGATGGGGAAATTGCTCTGATTTTGCCGCCTCTCAAGCTTCCAGCACGCGCTTGAAAAAGGCGCACTCCTGAAGGTGGCGAAAAATCTCATCCTGCGGCGCCGTGCTAGCGCGGCGTCTTTGATGAGTCTGTGAGACCGTCAATGACCCAGACATTCCGCACCCTCGATGATGTCGACGTGAAGGGCAAACGCGTCTTGCTGCGCGTCGATTTGAACGTGCCGATGGAAAATGGCCGCGTCACCGACACCACCAGGCTTGAACGCGTGAGTCCGACCATTGCCGAAATCTCCGGCAAAGGCGGCAAGGTGATCTTGCTGGCGCATCTCGGCCGGCCCAAGGGACGCGACCCGAAGGAATCACTGAAGCCTGTGGCTGACGCTCTTTCGCAGGTGATGGGAAAGCCGGTTCGGTTTGCCGAAGATTGCGTCGGCGATGTCGCCCAAAAGGCGGTCGCCGCCATGAAGGACGGCGACATCCTCTGCCTGGAAAATACCCGCTTCCACAAGGAAGAAGAAAAGAACGATCCAGCATTCGTCGATGAGCTGGCGAAGCTCGGCGACATCTGGGTCAACGATGCTTTCTCGGCGGCGCATCGCGCGCACGCCTCGACCGAAGGCCTCGGTCACAAATTGCCGGCCTATGCGGGGCGGACGATGCAGGCCGAACTCGACGCGCTCGGAAAGGCGCTGGAGTCCCCGACCAAGCCGGTGATTGCGATCATCGGTGGCGCCAAGGTCTCCACCAAGATCGATCTTCTGCAAAACCTTGTCAGCAAGGTCGATGCGCTGGTGATCGGGGGCGGGATGGCCAACACCTTCCTGCATGCGCAGGGCGTGGGGATCGGCAAGTCGCTGGCGGAAAAGGAGCTGGCTGCGACGGCGCTGCGAATAATCGAGAAGGCGGATGCCGCCAATTGCGCGATCATCCTGCCGGTGGACGCCGTGGTGGCCTATCATTTCTCGGCCAATGCGCCGTCGCATGCTTACGGCCTCGACGCGATCCCGGTGGAGGGCATGATCCTCGACGTCGGCCCGCAATCGATCGCGCGGATACACGCCGCGATCGATGATGCCGCAACGCTGGTCTGGAATGGTCCGCTCGGCGCTTTCGAGATGACGCCGTTCGATCACGGTACGGTGGCCGCGGCGCGGCACGCCGCCGAGCGCACCAAGGCAAGGAAGCTGGTCTCGGTCGCCGGCGGCGGCGATACGGTGGCGGCGCTGAACCAGGCCGGCGTCGCCGGCGATTTCACCTATGTTTCGACCGCTGGCGGCGCCTTCCTCGAATGGATGGAAGGCAAGCCGTTGCCGGGCGTCCAGGTCCTGCGCAACCGTTAGCCCCAACCGATCGTTACATACCGACACAGAGGGCGCCAAAGCCCAACGCGGAGATAGAATACCGATGGCTCGTATCACGTTGCGTCAATTGCTCGACCACGCGGCGGAACACGATTACGGCGTGCCCGCCTTCAACATCAACAACATGGAACAGGCGCTCGCCATCATGGAAGCGGCCTCCAGCGTCGACGCGCCGGTCATCATCCAGGCCTCGCGTGGCGCGCGGTCCTACGCCAATGACGTGATGCTCAAGCACATGATGGACGCGGTCACCGAGATCTATCCACAGATTCCGGTCTGCGTGCATCTCGATCATGGCAACGAGCCCGCCACGTGCATGACCGCGATCCAGGCCGGCTTCACTTCGGTAATGATGGACGGCTCGTTGAAGGCCGACGGCAAGACGCCGGGCGACTGGGATTACAACGTCGGCGTGACCAGGAAGGTCACTGACATGGCGCATCTCGGCGGCATTTCGGTGGAAGGCGAGCTCGGCGTGCTTGGCTCGCTCGAAACCGGCATGGGCGACAAGGAGGATGGCCACGGCGCCGAGGGCAAGCTCTCGCACGATCAGCTGCTCACCAATCCGGATGAGGCGGTCAAATTCGTCAAGGAGACCAAAGTCGACGCGCTGGCGATTGCGATGGGAACCTCGCATGGCGCCTACAAATTCACGCGCAAGCCCGACGGCGATATTCTCGCTATGAACGTGATCGAGGAGATTCACCGCAAGCTGCCCAACATGCATCTGGTGATGCACGGTTCATCGTCGGTGCCGCAGGATCTGCAAGAGATCATCAACGCCAATGGCGGCAAGATGAAGCCGACCTGGGGCGTGCCGGTCTCCGAGATTCAGCGCGGCATCAAGAATGGCGTCCGCAAGATCAACATCGATACCGACAACCGCATGGCGATGACCGGGCAAATTCGCAAGGTGCTGAAAAACAATCCGGAAGAATTCGATCCGCGCAAATACCTGAAGCCCGCGATGGATGCGATGGCGAAGCTTTGCAAACAGCGGCTGCAGGAATTCAACACCGCTGGCCAAGCCAGCAAGATCAAGAAAGTTCTTACCCCGGCCGACATGGCCAAGCGGTACGTCAAGGGCGAGCTCGATCCGAAGCTGGCCTGACACGCCGAGCCACCCTCGGGCGGAGGGTGCTCGGGCCGTGTGATGGTTGGCGCCTCTGGAGGGGCGACGTCCCGAGAGCGAGCGGGGCCGGGCAATGGCAACGTTTCTTCGCGAGTTTCTTGCAAGTTTTCCCGGGCGGTTTTCTTCGGTATATGGTCCGATAACCGCCTGGTTTGACATGCAATCGTTTGCTGAAGGAAACCCCGATGAACCTCGCTGATCTGAACAAAATCGCTCTCGCCATGGTCGCGCCGGGCAAGGGCATCCTCGCCGCCGACGAGTCCACCGGCACCATCAAGAAGCGCTTCGACGCCATCAACGTCGCCTCCACCGAGGAGAACCGCCGCGATTATCGCGAAATGCTATTCCGAAGCAGCGAAGCCATGAGCCGATACATCTCGGGCGTCATCCTCTACGACGAGACCATCTGGCAGAACGCAAAAGACGGCACGCCACTGGTAAATCTCATCCAGCAAGCGGGCGCGATTCCCGGCATCAAGGTCGACGAAGGAACGCAGGCGTTGCCGGAGTGCCCGGGTGAATTGGTTACGGTAGGACTCGACAAACTCGCCGAGCGTCTGAAGAAGTATTACGACCGCGGCGCGCGGTTCGCGAAATGGCGTGCTGTGATCGACATCGGCGGCGGCGCGAGGCCGATTCCATCGATGACCGCGATCCACGTCAATGCCCACGCGCTCGCGCGCTATGCCGCGCTGTGCCAGGCCGCGCAGATCGTGCCGATCGTCGAGCCGGAGGTCCTGATGGACGGCGACCATGACATCGACCGCTGTTACGAAGTCACTCAGCGGGTGCTCAACAAGACGTTCCAGGAACTGCGAATTCAGCGGGTTGCGCTGGAGGGCATGATCCTGAAACCCAACATGGCCGTTCCCGGCAAGAAAAGCAGCAAGCAAGCCTCGGTCGAAGAGGTCGCGGAGAAAACCGTCCGCATGCTGAAATCTTGCGTGCCCGCGGCGGTACCGGGGATTGCTTTTCTGTCGGGCGGGCAATCCGATGAGGAGGCCACCGCGCATCTCGATGCGATGAACCGGATCGGCGGCTTGCCCTGGCGGCTCACCTTCTCCTATGGCCGCGCGTTGCAAGCCGCGCCGCAAAAGGCGTGGTCGGGCAAGGCTGAAAATGTTGCCGCGGGCCAGCGGGCGTTCGCGCACCGTGCCCGGATGAACTCGCTCGCGACCTCGGGCGAATGGAAGGCCGATCTGGAAAGAAAGGCGGCATAGGTTGGCCACCAAACCTGTCCCACCGCGCCCGGTGCCGAGGCTTTATCTCACGACACCGGTTGTGGACGAGACCGCCTCCTTGATCGCAAAGCTGCCTGCGTTGCTGGCCGCGGTCGACATTGCCGCGGTACTGCTGCGGCTGAAACAAACCGACCAGCGCACGATGATCTCGCGGATTAAAACCCTGGCGCCCGTCATCCAGAACAATAATGCAGCGTTGCTGCTTGATGGTCATGTCGAGCTCGTCGCCCGCAGTGGCGCCGATGGCGCGCATCTCACCGGCATCGATGCGATGCAGGAGGCGCTACCGTCGCTCAAGCCGGACCGTATAGCAGGCGTCGGTGGGCTGGCGACAAGGCATGACTCGATGGCGGCGGGCGAAGCCGGCGCAGATTACGTGCTGTTCGGCGAGCCTGATGCGAGGGGGCAGCGGCCTTCGGCGGAGGCGATTGCTGAACGTCTGGAGTGGTGGGCCGAACTGTTCGAGCCTCCCTGCGTGGGTTTCGCGGCGTCTCGCGAGGAAGCCTACGAGTTTGCTGCTGCGGGCGCGGATTTCGTTCTGGTCGGCGATTTCATCTGGGAAGATCCCCGCGGCGCCGCGGAGGCGTTGAGCGAGATGGAGCAGGCGATCCGTCAGGCGCATGCCGCGATGCCGGGAAAAGCACATGCCCAACAAGGGTAGCGGCGCAACATGAAAAGCCTGCGCGCGCTATCGGTTCTGTTTTGCCTGACGTGGACGGCAACCGCTGCGGCCCAAGTTTCGCCGGCGCCGCCCGCCGCTGCGACACCGCCCACGCCATCGGCCGCTAAACCAAAAGCCAAGCCGCATGCGCCAAAGAAGCCTGTCGTCCCCTCGGCGATTCCAAAAACACCCGCCACTCCGGCCCGGCCAGGTCCGACCGTAACGACTGCGCCCGCCCCCGATGATGCGGGCGTCGATCTCGTGTTCGGCGCCTATCAGCGCGGCATGTACAAGACGGCATTCGATCTCGCGACCAAGCGGGTCCAGGAGACCGGCGATCCAAAAGCCATGACCATGGTGGGCGAGCTCTACGCCAATGCGCTCGGGGTCAAGCGCGACGAAGCAAAGGCCGCCGATTGGTACAAGCGCGCCGCGGCCGCTGGCGATCGCGAAGCCATGTTCGCCTTGGCGATGTTGCGCCTCGCTGGACGCGGCGGCCCGGTGAACCATGAGGAAGCGGCGAAATTGCTGGCCTCCTCGGCCAAACTCGGCAATCCCAAGGCGGCTTACAATCTGGCGCTGCTTTATCTTGATGGACAGAGTTTGCCGCAGGACGTCAAACGCGCGGCGGAACTGTTTCGGGTCGCCGCGGATGCCGGTAATCCCGAAGCGCAATACGCGCTCGCCACCTTCTACAAGGAGGGCACCGGTGTTCCGAAAGACATCGACAAGTCAGTGCGGCTGTTGCAGGCGGCTTCTCTCGCCGGCAATGTCGATGCCGAAGTCGAATATGCGATCGCGCTTTATAATGGCACCGGCACCCCAAAGAACGAACCAGCCGCGGTCGCCTTGTTGCGCAAGGCGGCCAAACAAAACAGCCCGATCGCGCAAAACCGTCTGGCGCGGGTGCTGGTGAGCGGCCAAGGCGTACCGACGGATATCATCGAGGGATTCAAATGGCACCTGGTCGCAAAAACCGCCGGCAAGGGTGACCCCGATCTCGACGAGGCGCTTGCCCATATCAGCCCCGAGGATCGCGCCAAGGCAGAAGCGGCGGCGCGCAGATGGCTTGGCAGCAAGTGATCCCTTGACGCCACCACAACCGCAGGGCAACCCACTCAGAGCGCGCCGGCACGCCCGACACGCTCGTTGAACCAGGAATTCCCTCCCATAGCTGACCTGATGCTCAGGTCGTCTTGAGCCGAGATCATGCTGCATTCTGCCCTTATCAACGTCATGGTCAAAGCCGCTCGACGAGCCGGCCGCAGCCTGAAGCGCGACCTCGGCGAGATCGAGAACCTGCAGGTTTCGCTGAAGGGACCCGCCAACTTTGTCACCATGGCCGACAGGCGCGCCGAGGAGATGCTGCACAGTGACCTCACCAAGGCTCGGCCGGGTTATGGCTTCATCGGCGAAGAAGGCGGCACGCGGCTGGGCGATGACAAGACCCATACCTGGATTGTCGACCCGCTCGACGGCACCACCAACTTCCTGCATGGAATTCCGCAATTTGCGATTTCGATCGCCTTGCAGCGCGAGGATACGATCATCGCAGGCGTCATTTATAATCCGGCCAACGAGGAACTTTACACAGCCGAACGCGGCAAAGGAGCATTCCTCAACGATCAGCGGCTGCGGGTTGGGGGGCGGCGTAAACTGAGCGAATGCGTGATCGCATGCGGCCTGCCCCATATGGGTCGTGGCGATCTCGAACTCGCGCGCGCCGAGATGGTCGAAATCCAGGCCAATGTCGCTGGATTACGCCGGTTCGGCGCGGCCTCGCTGGATATGGCTTTCCTCGCCGCCGGCCGTTTCGATGGCTATTGGGAACGCGACCTGCAGCCCTGGGACATCGCCGCCGGGCAGATCGTCGTTCGCGAAGCCGGTGGCATCTTCACCGGCATTACAGGCGACGACGACGCGCTCAAGTCCGGCAACGTGATCTGCGGCAACGAGTTCATCCACGCCGAGCTCGTGAAGATCCTCAAGCCATTGGCCAAGTAGGCTGCGCCGTCGCGGCCCGGCGCGCATCCGATCGCGACCGTTCTTGCGCCGTGGCCAGCTTGAGCACGTCGAGCGCGGCCCGAAATCCACAACGCTCATCTAAATCTGAAGGCAACAGCGACAAACAGCGGCTAGGCCCAATTTAATCGTCTCGGTGCCCGGTTTCGGTCACAGGTTCCGGTCAACACACGAATCGAGGCGTATCTGATCTTTTTTCTCGCCGCCGCTGTGCCATATTGGGGACTCAGTGCGGCTCCTCGCGACGGATGACCCCGGCAATGCATTCAGCCCCCTCTGCGAGCTCCAAGATGGAGATCGAACTGAATAAACTATCCTCGCCCCGGATTTTCCTGGTGAGGATGCTGGTGTTTCTGGTGTTGTGCGCGCTGGTCACGATCGTCCTCTACAAACAGATCGTCATCGCATTTTTCGCCAATCCCGGACTCAACGCGCTGATCGGTGCGGTGCTGCTGATTGGCACCATCCTGTCGTTTCGACAGGTGATCCGGCTCTATCCGGAAGTCGCATGGGTCAACAACTTCCGCATCGCCGATCCCGGACTTGCGATCGAACGGTACCCCACCCTGCTGGCGCCGATGGCTGCGATCCTCGGCAAAGAACGTACCGGCCGCATGTCGATTTCGCAGCAGACCATGCGACATTTGCTCGACTCCATCGCCACGCGGTTGGATGAAGCCCGCGATATTTCCCGCTACATGACCGGCCTGCTTGTTTTCCTCGGGCTGCTTGGGACTTTCTGGGGACTGATAGAGACCGTAGGCTCCGTCGGCAAAGTCATTGACGGCCTGAAGGTCGGCGGTGACGCCGGCGCGTTGTTCGACACCCTGAAGGAAGGCCTCGCCGCGCCCCTCGGAGGCATGGGCATTTCATTCTCGTCTTCGCTATTCGGCCTCGCCGGTTCGCTCATTCTCGGCTTTCTCGATCTCCAGTCGAGCCAGGCCCAGAACCGGTTCTATACCGACCTCGAAGACTGGCTCGCCTCAACCGTGCGCGAATATTCCGGCGAGACCGCTCCCCAGAGCTCCAGCGGCGGCGAAATTCAGGCCGCGGTCGAGCGGTTGCGGCTTGCACTGGAGGAAGGCGGCGGA
>JAICIT010000019.1 GCA_025960445.1 Bradyrhizobium sp.
CGGGCGCGGTGCTGCCGGGCCTCTATCCCATGAATGCGGAAACCAAGGCGCGCTACGCAGATTCGAAGAAATAAAGGAGGGCGCGAAAAATCGCGTCCGTCGCAAAAGGAGGAACCTGATGGAAATCCATGTCGCTGGCTCGCGGCCGAGCCGTCGTGCGCCCAAAGAGAGTTTCACCGGCACGGTCTGGCAGGACCCTATCATTGCGGCTCAAGCGCCGGCCCGCATGATCGCCAACCGGGTTGCCTTTGAACCGGGGGCACGTACCGCATGGCACACGCATCCACTCGGACAGACCCTCTACGTGATCTCCGGCGTCGGGCGGATTCAGACCAAGGGCGGGCCAGTGCGCGAGATAAGGGCCGGCGACGTCATCTGGATTCCACCCGGAGAAAAACACTGGCATGGCGGCGGGCCGACTACGGGAATGGTCCACATCGCGATGCAAGAGTCACTCGATGGAAGCCACGTGACCTGGATGGAGCAGGTCAGTGACACCGAATATGCAGCAGTCTAAATCTCGCCGCTTTGGTTGCTGAGCTGCTGTGCGATCTCCCCACCACTCATTTCTTTCCGCAGCATCTCAAATCGACGCCGCACATCGCTTTCGCGATCGTCCACAAACCTGACGGCTTCATCCCCGGACATGGGTCCGGTGATCAGAGGCGCCGAGTGTTCACCGATCGTCTCGTCGACGTAATATTCGCCGCTATTTTCGCGACGGACGCTCCATTTGAATCGGATCGCCGCAATGGGGCCGGGCCCGACCTTGCAATAGCCCTCAGCGCCGCTGCGCTCGGACCCGACTGCAATATCCTCGACGACCGGCTTTTCCGAGCCGTTACGCGATTCGGGGTGATCGAGCAGACTGGCGATCGCCGCCAGAACATGATCGGTCGGGTCGCTCTGATTCAAGGCTTCTGCCTCCGGATCTAGCAACAATCGAACAGCGAAAATTGCTGTTCGCGGCCAAACCGTAACAATTTCCGCCGAATAAGGCTAGTTCTGCCCTTACGCGCAGATCGGCGGCAATTTGCCTCTCCACGGGCGCTCCTGTTCCAGCTGCGCCGCCAAACGAAATAACGTTGCCTCATCACCCAGCCGCGCGGAGAACATCATACCCAGTGGCAAGCCGCCGCGGTTCCACGCCAGCGGCATCGACATCGCCGGCTGGCCGGACATGTTGAACATTGAGGTTGCCGGTATATAGCGGCGTAGAATTGGCGCGATGTGTGAAAGATCCTTCGACATTGAGTTGAGTTCGCCGATCCGCAGGGGCGGTGAGCAAAGTGTCGGGCACAGAAACACATCGCAGCTTTCGAAGAATGTCGCCAGCGCGCGCGAGATCTGGAATGAGCCGAGCTGAGCGGCTACATAATCCGTCGCGGTCGACTTTTGCGCATTGCGCGCCATTGCAAGCGTCAGCGTTTCAAAGTCGTTTTCCGTCATCGGGCGCCCAAAGCGCTGCTCGGAGAGCCGCACCGTAAGCGCGGTGTTGGCCGCGACAATCGTCGCCATCACCGCGGCGGGATCGCAGGCGAGGGGAGGAGCGCGCTCCTCCACATGATGACCGAGCTTTGAAAGCAGCGCGGCGATCTCGCGGGTCGCTGCCGCGACTTCTGGATCGATGGCGTCGCCATAGGGCGATTTGTCCGTGAAGCTTATCCGCAATTGGCCTGGATCCCGGCCGACTTCCTGCAGGAACGGCCTCTCGGGTGGCGGCGCGACGTACGGGCTCGACGCCTCCGGACCATGAATAGCATCGAGCATGGCCGCGCTGTCGCGAACCGTAATGCTCACCACATGACCACAGGAAAAACCACCCCAGCCCTCACCGCGATCCGGACCGAGGGGGGTTCGCGCGCGCGTCGGTTTCAAGCCGAACACGCCGCAGGCCGATGCAGGAATACGGATCGAACCGCCGCCGTCGCTCGCATGGGCCACTGGAAGAATGCGGGCCGCAACTGCCGCTGCCGCGCCACCGGACGAACCGCCCGAGGAGTGCTCGAGGTTCCAGGGATTGCGCGTCGGACCGAACAGACGCGACTCGGTGGTTGGCATCAATCCGAATTCCGGAGTGGAGCTCTTTCCGAAGATCGTGAGGCCTGCATTGAGAAAACGCTGCGCAAGCGTGCCCGTGTGGTCGGCGACATTATCCTTGTACAAGCTCGCGCCGGAGGTGGTGCGCGTACCCTCCAGGATATCAAGGTCCTTTAGAAGAAATGGCACGCCCGAGAACGGCCCAGTGGGTTCGCCTTTCTCGATTTGCCGCGCGGCATAATCGTAATGCTTTACGACGACGGCATTGATCTGCGGATCGACCTTGGCTGTTCGGGCAATTGCCTCGTCGAGCAATTCCCTCGGCGTGACCTGCTTCCTTCGGACGAGGTCGGCCAGACCCAAGCCATCATAATTGCCGTATTCGCTAAATCCCATTTTGGTACTCGCTGACATCAAGCATCGAAACCGACAAATTTCGGCGCAACCTCAGAACATCAGCCGAGCACGTCCTGATTAATGACGTTTTGCCGGATCGGCTCGCCGTCAAGCGCGCTCAAGATATTACGCGCGGTCTGCTCGCTCATGCGGTCGACGGCCTCACGCGTAACACCCGCGACGTGGGGGGCCATAATGACGTTCGGGAGATCAAACAGCGAATGGCCGGAGGGAGGTGGCTCCTGCTCGAAAACGTCGAGGCCCGCACCTGCAAGGCTGCCGGATATCAGCGCCGCATGCAAGGCGGTTTCGTCGACGATTCCACCACGCGCGGTGTTGATGAGATACGCGGTAGGTTTCATGCGCTTCAAGCGCGCCGCATTGAACATCCCAACCGTTTCCGATGTTTTCGGACAGTGAATGCTGACGAAGTCAGCGCGGGGCAACGCAGCGTCGAGATCGGTCACCGGCTCGCAGCCCGCCGCCTTGATTTCAGCGGCAGGCTTATAGGGATCATAGACCAGAACATTCATTTCCATAGCGAGGCAACGCTTGGCGGTGCGCGTGCCGATGCGACCAAAGCCGATGATCAGTACCGTTTTGCCAAAGAGGTCGAATGGCAGCATCCCCAAACGATGCCCCCATTTGCCGTCCTTGACGATGGAATGCATTTCAACGGCCCGTTTAGCCAACGTCAGCATCATGAACAGAGCCTGTTCGGCCACCGACGGGGAATTGGCGGTGCCGGCCACCATCAGCGGAATTTTTCGGCGGCTTAAAGCCGGAATGTCGACAGCGTCGTAGCCCACCCCGATCCGGGTCACCACCTTCATGTCCTTTGATGCTTCCAACTCCGGCTCACCGAACCGAGTAGCGCCGAGCGCGACGCCGTGGACCGGCGCCTGCTGCCTCAGCATCGCTTCAAAATCCTTGGCGGAGATCATATTGGGAAATTCGATGAGCTCGATGTCCTCCCGCTCGCGCAAGAGAATGCGTCCCTGCTGCGACATCGATTCAGTTACGAATATTTTCTTCTTGTTGGTCGCCATTCCAGCCCCGCCCAGCCCCCTGACTTTTTCCTTGGGCGCCGTCAGAGCACGACACCTGTGGACTCGTTTAGCAGGTGCATATTGTTAAGGTCTACTGCCAAACGAAGCGGCGCCCCGTCGCGCGCGCCAGCGTTCGGATTGACTCGTCCGCAGACTTCGATGCCTTCGAGCATGAAGTAGATCAATGTCTCCATTCCCATCGGTTCGGTTACGTCGAGCACCACGTCGAAGGTCTCCACGCCGGGCTCTGTGTGCTGTTTGGCCTCGGTAATGTGCTCCGGCCGGATCCCCAAAATCAGCTTCTCGTTTCTCGCGACGTTCTGATATCGCGCCGCACGAGCCGCGGGCAGCGGAAAAGCAATGCGATCGGTCAGCCGGATATTGAGCCTCCCACCGACTTCTTCCAGTCGGCAGGGCACGAAATTCATTGCTGGTGAGCCAATGAATCCCGCGACAAATCGGGTGGCGGGCTTGTGATAGAGATCGTTCGGAGTGCCGATCTGCTCGATACGGCCATGGTTCATCACGACCACCCGGTCGGCAAGGGTCATCGCCTCCACCTGATCGTGGGTAACGTAAACGGTGGTTGTGCGGACCTTTTGGTGTACCTTCTTGATCTCAATCCGCATCTGGACGCGAAGCTTGGCGTCCAGGTTGGATAACGGCTCGTCGAACAGAAACACCTTCGGATTGCGCACGATGGCACGACCCATCGCAACGCGCTGCCGCTGGCCCCCGGAAAGCTGCTTCGGCTTTCGGTCGATCAGGTCGGTGATGTCGAGCATCCGGGCGGCCTCGGTGACCCGGCTTTTGATTTCGGCCTTTGGATAGCGCTTGAGACGGAGGCCAAATGACATGTTCTCCGCGACGGTCATGTGCGGATAGAGCGCGTAGTTCTGGAAGACCATCGCAATGTCGCGGTCCTTTGGCGGTACATCGTTGACGACATCGCCACCTATAATGATGTCGCCATCTGTGATGTCCTCAAGCCCGGCGATCATCCGCAGGGTGGTCGATTTCCCGCAGCCGGATGGGCCGACCAGCACTACGAACTCCTTGTCCGCGATATCGAGATCGATGCCGCGCACGGCTTCTACCTCGTCGTAACGCTTTATGACCTTGCGCAGCGTAACGTCCGCCATGAGTGATCAACCTTTTGTCGCGCCGGCGGTCAGGCCGGCGATGTAATAATCCATCAGGAATGCGTAGATGATCAATGGCGGAGCGGCGCCGAGCAGGGCGCCGGTCATGATCTGTCCCCAGTTGAAGACATCGCCCTTGATCAAGCTCGTAATGATGCCGACCGGAAGCACCAATTGATCGTTCGAGGTCGTAAACACCAGGGGATAGAGAAACTGCGCCCATGATACGGTAAATGCGAAGATGGTAGCCGCAATCAGGCCTGGCAGCGCGACCGGAATAAAAATCCGCGTCAGGGTCTGAAACCAGGAGGCGCCATCGATGATCGCAGCCTCGTCGAGCTCTTTAGGAATTGAAGCGAAGTATCCGATCATGATCCACGTGCAAAAAGGCACGGTGAGCGTCGGATAAATAATCAGCAGCACGTACCATCGATTGATTAACTGGATTCCGGTCCAGTCGCCGAACACCGCGAACATTTTGAACAGCGGAATGAACAGCAAGCTATCGGGAATGAGGTAGGTCAGGAAAACGCCGGTCGCGAGTGTCGCCGAGCCCCAGAACCGCATGCGCGCCAAGGCAAAGGCAGCCGGCACGCTAATCAGCATCGTTATCGTCACCACGAAGATCGAGACCAGCGCCGAATTCCAGAAAAACCTCAGGAACTGGTTCGAGGTCAGCAATCCAATGTAATTTTCCAACGTCGGATGAAAGACCCACCAGGGATTGGTCGCCGCCGAAATCTCCGCGCTGCTCTTGAGCGAGGTGATCAACATGTAGAGCGGCGGCACCAGCGAAAAGATCGCAAACAGGGTGAGGAAGAAGTACGACCACCTCAGCGCCCATTTACGGTCGCGGCTCATGCTTCCATATTTGACCGCGCGGGTCGGCGCGGCCTTATTGATGATTGCCGTGCTCGCCATCAGGCTTCATTCCCGCGTTTGTTGACGTCGCGCAGGATGAAGATCGCCGCGACCGCGAGTATGGGCACCATGAACAACGAGACGCTGGCGCCCAACGGGATATCGCTACCCTCGATTCCTATCCTGAAGGCCCATGTCGCGAAGATATGGGTGTGATCAAGCGGTCCGCCGGCGGTCAGAATCCGCACGATATCGAAATTGGCGAAGGTCACGATCAGGGAGAACAGAGTGGTGATAGCGATGATGTTGCGCATCATTGGCAGCGTCACGTACCAGATGCGCTGCCACCAGTTCGCGCCATCAATCGCGGCGGCTTCATAAAGCTGGTCCGGCACCGATTTGAGCGAGGCCAGGTACATGATCATGAAGAAGGGCGCGCCGTACCAGATGTTGACGAGAATGACGGAGAAGCGAGCCCAATTCGCATCGCCGGTCCACGGGATCGGGCCGATGCCAAAAAACGAGAGGGTATAATTGAACGCGCTGTAGGAGGGATCGAACAGCCACAACCATGCCAGTGTACTCATCGCCGGCGGGATCACCCAAGGCACCAGCAACATCCCCCGCCATTTGCGCTGCCCTTTCGCCGGAATGTTGTGAACGAAGTGAGCGACGATGAAGCCGATCAGGGCTTTGAACACCACTGCGGTGATCGCGAAAATGCAGGATTGTTTGACGACCAGCCAGAAGGTATCGCGCTTGAACAGGAACTCGAAATTCCCGAGCCCGATAAAGCGCTGCATCGACTTGTTCAGCGTCGCCAAATGCAGTGAATAAATCGCCGGATATAGAACCAGAATCGTGATCAGGAGTATCAACGGCAACGTCATCAAAAAGGCTGCGGTCGACTTCCGCTTCAGGGCGGTTTTCAGACTTGAGCGCTTGCGTGCGCTTTTGGCGCCGGCAACACGATTGGGCTGAAATGCCACGTCGACCATGGTGCGTCTTCCTCGCGAAATTCACTTGAGGAGCCCGGATTACGCCGGCTACCCGAGTTTGCGAACCGGACTTGCGTGCTGCGGCGGCCCTCTGACCAGGCGGGCCGCCGCCGCAAAAATATCTTCTTAGCTGCGCATGAAGCCTTCGCACTCGCCTTCGGCCCAAGCGAGCGTCTTCTCCATCGCTTCGCCCTGATAATACCGCAGGCACATCTTGGTCAGAGTGGCCTGAGCATAGATCTGCTGGGCCACCTTCGGAGGTGCCGGCGAGGCGGCGATTGAGAGCGTCTGTTGCTTGTACGGGTCCGGATAGTGGAACAGCGTTCCCTTTGGCGGGCCTTCTTCCGCCCAAACTTTGAATGTCGTTTGTTTTTCGAACGCCGGAAGATCGTAGCCGCCGCTCGCGTTGACCATTTTCTCAACAGCCGCCGATTGCGACAGATAAACTAACAAGCTCTTGGCAGCTTCCTTGTTCTTCGAAAAACTCCACGTGGTCCAGAAGTAGGGCAGGAAAGGCGCGAACCTGCCTTTTGGCCCCTTCGGGAAGCCATGCGTCCAGCACTGCTCCGCGACCTGCGGGGCGTCACGTTTGGCGACCGCCCACGCGCTAGGCGGATTCATGATCATCGCGCCGCGGCCGGAAACCAGCCATTTATTATTGGAGGCGTCATCCCACGCCGACACATCCGGCGGCAAGAACGCGATCAGTTTCTTGTAGAAATCCAGGGCCTGGCGAACCGCGTCGGTTTTGACCGTCAAGTTTCCTTTGGCGTCGACGAGATTGGCGCCGAAAGACTGAAAGATCGCGCCGGCGGTATCGACGTTGTCGGTCGTCTCGCCCAAGCCAATTCCAAATGGGAACCCGCCTTTGTGGCATGCCTCTGCCGCTTTCAGGAAGGTGTCCATGGTCCAGTTGTCCGCCTTTGGTGCGGCACCTGCAGGATACATTTCCTGGACGTCGATGTTGGCGTATTTCTTCATCAGGTCGATGCGGGAACAGGGACCCTTGATCTGGCTGCCGACGCAAGTGGGAACACCGAGCCACTTGCCGTCCAATTGGCCGAGGTACTGCACCGCGCTGTTGACGTTGCCGTTCTGCTGGAGCAGCGTCTGCATGATATCATTGACGGGCTCGAGCAGTTCGGAGTTGGCGTGGGGCCACCAGCTCGGCATCGCGAGAATGTCATGCCCTGATTTCGCCTGCGCTTCGGCGGCGATCGTCAGCAGGTTCTTGTTGCCTTGGCTCGGGATATAGTCGATCGAAACTTCGACTTTCTCCTTAGCGGCCCATTCATTGACCAGATCGGTAGAGGCCTTGTTCGAGCCCGGAACCCAATGGTCCCAGAAACCCATCGTCAGTTTGCCGGCGGCGTGAGCGCCCCTGACATATGGCGCTGCAATCAGTGCAGCGGATGATAGCGCGGTAGCAGCTACAAATTGACGTCGAGACAGCTTTCTCCGTGACATAGGCTTTCCTCTCTGCTGAGCCAAAAAACCGATTTTCTCTTATTAGCCTCCATTTCACATCGCGCCCCAACTAAAGACCGCGTGAGCGTATGGAGATTTCTTCCACGCGATCAGAGCAGAATTGGTGACGGCTGTCGAGAAATGACCTTGGCCAGCAATCTTGTACTAACGTTGTGCTCTATTTCGCGGCAGCAGCAGTTCCGCCGCCGTAAGGCTTGCGATTTCGCAACTCTTTTGCGGTGCACACAGGGTGGGGTCTACGGCGTCTTGAACTTGAAAACCGCGGTGCGCGATAGCGTCGCAGTCCGGCTGTTGCTCGGGTACCTGATTGCAGCTCAAGGCTTTCGCGCAGTATCAAACGCGGCGATGCGATGGACTCGCGCCGCGCGAAAACGATACGGTCTCGGTGCGTCCATCGGGATCCGCTCCCGAATTCTGCGCAGTGAAGAATCTGAAAGCAACCAGGGGGACCGGACGATGATGACCTCAACTAAGGTGCGTGCGCATTTGAGATGGCTGTTCACGTTTGGGGCGGTCGTCATTGCGGTCCTCGGCGCGCCACTGGTGGTCGATGCGCAGGTCATTCAAGGGGTGCAGCAGGGAGCGCAGGCCGGAAACAGGGCTGCTGGACCCGTGGGTGGCGTGCTGGGGGGCGCGATAGGTGGCGTCGTCGGCGTATTCACAGGAGTGCTGGGTGTTGGCAGGAACGAGCAGGCTGCACCCGCAGTGAGCGGAGCAAGCACGCCGAAACAGGTCGGTCCCGCCAAGACTGCGAAAGCAGCCAAAGGCGCCAAGACGACAAAGCAGGCGATGCTGACTCAGGACGGAGAGCCGCAATTGACGGCCGAACAGATTGTCGCGAACAGCGACGCAAATATTGATCGGATCAAGGCCGAACTGAATCTCACGCCTGAGCAGGAGAAAAACTGGACCGCGTTCAACAGCGCAATGCATTATCTCGGCCATAACGGCGCCGACCGCCTCAACCTGAGAATTGCACGCGCAAAACGTGATCCGCCCGACGACATTATCGAGCAGATGCGCAATGAAGCCCAGTTTCTCAATGATCGCGCTGTAGACCAGCGTAATGTTGCCGATGCGGCCGAGCCGCTGTTCGCCAGCCTGAACGACAAGCAAAAGGCAATGTTCATAGAGGAAATGGTGCGCTTAAGCCACGAGCGCGGGCTCGATTAGCGTCTTCAATGCCATCCGCCGCGCGACCCCCTCGCGCGGTGGGGATTCTCAGGCGAAAGCCTGGAGGCTGGCAACAGCAACAGTGGCGTTGAGCCGAGACCGCAGCGAGCGATGCGATTGCAGCTCTATGACTTCGGGAAATTGAGCTCCACCCCGACACCATCAGGATCATAGAGAAATATTTGCGTGTCGCCGGTGCGCGGGACGATGCTCTCGCGGAATTTGACATTCTTTGATTGCAGACGCTTGCGGACACCGTCGGGATCGGTCGCGGCAAACGCGATATGATCGAGACGTCCGGTGTCCTCGTACTTCTTCTCCGTGCCCCGCACCACGATGCCGTCACGCGGCTGCCGTGTGCCCATCAGGTGCACCGTGGCAACCCCGCCGGAATAGAGCCAATAGCCGGGGAAATCGAGCGGCGGGCGGTCGCCGTTCTCCAGTCCCAGCACGTCGCAATAGAAATCCTTTGTGCGCTCCAGATCAGAGGGTTCGATCGTGAAATGTTGCAGGGTACCCAGTGGCATCGCTTCGCTCCTTACGAAAGTGAGATCGCCATCGGCGCAGATGATCCCAAGCGTCGATGATTTCAAAATGTTGAGCCTACCCTCCAAGGAGGACTAGCATGGCATCTCAGGCAAGTGGAAAGTGTCGCAGTGACGGCCAGTTCCGGGATCTGCACGACGGCCTGCAGCCAACATAAGTAAATGCTTGGGGAATAGGTGGCAACGGCACATCCGGCTTTCCCAGAGACGCCGGTTTGCTTGGCTCACATTGCCCTACACGGCGGGGGCCGGGCCACCCCGACGGTGCCGCGAGTGCCACCCTGTCGATGCCGCGAACGGGGTGGCAGGTTAATTCCTTTAACCTTTGCCGCTAAAGTCTGCCCGCGAGAGCTCATTCAAGGCAAAGCCAATGGAAGAAAAACGAAAGCATCCGCGAACCGAAATTAGCGAACCTGGGTATGTGTCAGCGGGCGGATCGGTGATGAGCTGCACAATCCGCAACATTTCGGTCGAAGGCGCAGCCATTGACGTTGAGAATCCGGCTTTCGTACCGCCGCACTTTCGGCTGGTCGTCGCGAAGGACTCCTCGGTTCGCGATTGCCGCGTCGTATGGATTCAGAAAAATCGGATTGGCGTGAGCTTCGCTGCGATGTCCAACGATCATCCGGAATGAGCGTGCCGCGGGTCCTCGGGTCAACCCGGCGATGACGAAAGCACCGTCGTGATCGTCGCCAGGGTAATGGCCACCCGATCGGACGCGCGCTGAGCTTCGAGCCGCTCCCTGGCGCGTTCTTCAATCAGCAGGTTGATAAACGCCAGCCTCTTGCGATCGTCGACAGCCTCGGCCAGCAACCGACGATACCTTCCATAGTCGAATTCGGCGTGCTGCCCAGGCATCCCACGCTCCTCGCGCAATTACATTCCCAACTCTTTCTGAGCCGCCGATTCACCGCAATGGCCGGAAGCAAGTGTGCACAGCCGAATGTGCATCCGGGGCGCGGGGTTGGCGGCCTAACAGGGGTGAGGGGGTTCTATTTGGGATTGCCCCTCTTTGGACGTCCGGCTTCTTGTGCGCGCGCGGCCGTCCAGGCCTCGTATTCCGGCGTGCCGCGCCGAGGCGGGATACCCTCAGGCTCGCCGCCCATCCAGTGCGGCATATCGGCAATTTGCTCGCCCGGGCCTTTGCCGGCGCAGGCCGACAGCAACACGCAGGCGAGGCAGAGCAGGAGCCATTTCGGTCCCAGCCGCGAGCTATTCATTGCGGCGTTATGCCAGTGCAATGCGGCAAACGTCGCGCATAACCATGGCCGGGATGCGATCACCGGCCCATCGGCAGCATGCAGCGGCCTTGAATCGCTGGAAAGAATGATAAACACCGCCTATTAGCAAATAGCCGAGCGTGCGCACTCTGGGGTAGGTTGAAGGCGGCGCCCGGCTATTCGGCCGCGCGGCGGTGCGGCCCTTCAATCAAAGCATCAAGGATTTAAAAAATCGTCTTCGCCCGGTTTGGACGGAGCTCTGAAATCGACCGACTTCGTTGGAAATGAGGTCGGCTCGGATGCCTGCGGATGCTCACCGCCCCGGTTAATGTTGGGGGCCCATAAAGCGGTGGGCGTGCTCAGCGCACAAGATATGATGGTGCAAGTTCGCGATCCACTGCCTGCCGGAAACGGTCATATTTAAATATTTGATGCCGCCCTCAATATGCGTCGAAACGCTATTCCAGAAAAAAGCAGGGTATTTATCGATGATGTCGGCGGGCGACGAATATCCAAGTTGCCGGTTCATTCCGATTTCTTCGAATTCGCAATAGAGTGCGTTCGCCTTACGTGAATACATGGGGTCGCCGAGTTGCCCTATTAAATCGGCGGCTTGCACCAATTTAGGCTCCAGCGCCTCATCAGTTGCCTCGGCGCGATCCAGTCGGACCGGAAAGCGCGTCATTTCAATCGCGGCCACAATGCGTGAAACGTCGATTACCGGTGAATTTCCGAGCCGCTCAACCGCAAACAATTTTGAGCGATCGACGTGGTATGGCGAAAGTGCTGCATCTGATGCGCCGCGCGGAAGAGTGATCTTTTCTTCGCGCTCGTTGATGATGAACTCCGTCTCCGTATCGCCGCTCAGAACGCCGCGCATGTAGCCTATGTCATGCAACAGGCAGGCAACGATTAGATGGCTATAATCGGCCGGTTCTAGTCGCTGTGAAAGCGTCATTCCATGCAGAATGTCACGTCCGACCATCGTGACCAGCAGCGTGTGCTCAAAATTGTGATACAGCGCGTCACTTCTTGCCAGGCATTCGATTGTGCTGCGCGCCAAAGAGCCCAAACGCTCGGCCATAGCGTCCTGGGCCGGTCCAAAAATACGACGAACATCCTTGGCGAGAAACCTGCCCAGCTTGTTGGCTGCCATCGCCGTGATCGTCTTCACCGACCACCTCCAGGACGGAAAAACGCTATCATTTTCCCAAACCAGCGGGAAGATGAAAGAGGCGGTCGGAGCGCTCGGACCTAACTCGCAAGCCTAATCAGCATCTCGCTTCTGGGCCTCGCGCGCGCTTTCCGCGAACGCTCGTGATGGGGCCCGGCCAGGCCGCGATTGCACTCCACAAAACATAGACGGTACAGACCGCGTCGGCGCGATCTGTACCGTCTGACAGGAAAATGTCTGCGGATCAGGCGGCCATCAGCGCCGGCTTTGACTTTCGACGATGCGCGATGAAGCCCAGACCTGCAAAACCCAGCACCATCATTGTCCAAGTTGAAGGCTCGGGTACGCCAGCGATGTTGAACGTGCCGCTGGCAGAGTCTTCGACGACCGTGTACGTCCCGGTAAAGCTGAATGGAAATCCGGGGTCCGCAGCGACGGCGTCAATGGCAGCCTGTTGTTCGCCGAGAGTGCATCCGTGGCAAACCGCCGCAAGCGAGTTGCCTGAGCCGCGCCCGAACAGCGCGTCGACGAGTTGGGTGTTGGGACCCGACGTGATGAATATATCGTCGCCGCCCCCGAGCTTGCCGTCGGCGCCAAAGCGCACGCCGACATAGCCGGCGCTGTAGTTATAGCCACCAAAGGGAACGTCAAAGTTGAGAAGACCAGAGGGATCGCTGCTACGCCCCGCGAAGGACATCTGCGAGATGGAAAATTCGTGAGACGGGTCGCCGATCGCCGAGACAGCAAATGTCATCCGGTTGCCGGACTCGTTCGCATAAGCAGCGCCGAAAGCGGAAGCTGGATCGACCACCCCCATCCACGAGCGAAACTGAGTGACGATTGCCTGAGCCGGCGTGACGTTGGTGATGGGCGTAAATGCCGAAGGCCCCGAGCCTGTAGCGACGCCGCCATTCATCATTCCCTGCACTGCATTTGCCTCGGCTGCCGCAAAGGAGGGCGAACCAGCTGCGTTAGCAGCAAGCCAGGTCTCCACAGTGATTGTGACCGCCTTTGCGGGCACAGAAGCAAACAAGACGAGTGCTATGGCGGCTGTTTTCAATGGCGTTGTAAGATTCCGATGCACAAAGGGCCCCTGTTTTGAAGTATGTCGTCTCGCTGTTAAGCAGAGTCGTAACCAATTTACAACTACTGCGGGTATTCGATTTCCAGGGTTTGCAGGAATGCGCAGGATCGAGTTGCAGATGATCACAACGGCACGGGAATACTGAAAGTCCCGGGGACGACC
>JAICIT010000020.1 GCA_025960445.1 Bradyrhizobium sp.
CATCTGCGCGGCCCGATCTATGGCGTGCTGGGCAATCATGACACGATCCAGATGGTTCCCGGGCTCGAAGCGATGGGGATGCGAATATTGATCAACGAGTGCGAGGTGATCTCGCGCGAGAACGAGCAGATTTTTCTGGCCGGAGTCGATGACGCGCACTTTTATCGAATGGATAATATCGAAAAGGCCTCGCTGCAGATCCCGGATGGGGCGTTCTCGATTTTGCTGTCACATACGCCTGAGATTTACCGTCAAGCTGCTCACGCACAGTTCAGCCTGATGCTGAGTGGGCACACCCACGGGGGTCAGATTTGTTTGCCTGGATCGATTCCGATCACGCTGGAGTCGGCGCTGCCCAGACGGATGGGGGCGGGTGCCTGGCAACACCAGAATATGATGGGCTACACATCGGTAGGAGCGGGCTCGAGTGTCGTTCCCGTACGCCTCAATTGTCCGCCGGAAATCACCCTGCATTGTCTTCGCCGCGGCTGATCGGCTTCGGGAATGCTCGGTCAATAAGGCACGTCGCGAAGATGGATACGGTACAGGAGGCGCGACAGCGCCAGTTCGCCGCCAAAAAACATGGTGACACCAAGCGCGACATCGGTAGGGGTCAATGAAAGCGTGTCGCGGCATGCCAGCATCGCAAGCAGGGATTCGGGGATCTGATCGACGCCCAGCGCCTGGCTGCTCGGCGGCATATTGAGCCGACGTTTGACAAAACTGGAGATCAGGTCGCCAGCCATCGCAGCGCTGCCGATCTTGGCGCCAGTCTTCGGTTCTACACCGAGAAGCGGCGAAGCCGCTGCGGTTGCGAGGACGGCCGCCGCAACGCCGCGAAATGTTTTCGATGGCCCGAACAGCGGCTGCCCGTCAGAAAGCATCTGGCCCGAGTCCAGCGGGATGGAAAAACGTCGACCGCAAATCTTCTTGGCGAGGACGGGTGCGCCGTTCGCCACGATCAATAACGCCATCATTCGCAAGATCGCGGAATTGTGCATCTGTCTAAATTATAGCGCCCCCGACCTATCGTTATTCATTTCAAGGTCGAATGGTTCCAGAACTTGCTTTGCGCATCACACTCGCGAACGTGTCGGCTTCGCAGCACGCCGCGGCCGGTCGAAAGCCCTTTGGGAACTTTTCCAGAGGTCCAGCATTGAAAACCTTGCTCCGATGAGGGGTGAACCCCGGATGGAATGGCCGCCACAACCACGCGCACCTTTGATCCGACCTCGGAAGAAATATTATTTATTCCGCGTCTGGTCGGGGGCCAAGATACGGTTCTGATCGTGGAATTTCTGCACATCGCAACCGGCAAGCTCCGAAATGTTCTGACGGTTTGCTCGCGCCTTGCGGTTGGCTTGCGCGATTGGCTCTATGACCCGAGCTTCATGAACGAAACCGAAGCGCGTGGGCTGAAGCTCATGAAGGATTGGCTATCCGAGGAGCAGCTGGCGCAGTACGACAAGCACAACTACTTCGACGTCACCGGATGTCACAGCGGAAAGCGCTACCGTATACGCCACGGTACTGGCGCCAACGTTTATGAGCTCGACGATGCCGGGCGGCCGCGCGCGGGCTGGTGTTTTGTGCCAAAGGATTACCTCGTCGCCGGCGATGTCATGCTCGCGCAAAAGATTGCGCTGGAAACCGACGAGCGGGGCACCCTGGCGGTCGCGAATAATTTCTTGCCTAGATAATCGCCAACCCTAGATAGCCCCCAACACAATCTAGCTGTTTAGGCCGGTGCGGTCTGTGGTGTCGCATCGGCAAAATACGTGGGGTCGCTTCAGCTACGCAGGCCCGGAGCTTCCTGCCCGGTGCGCGCCACATATTCGGTGTAGCCGCCGCCATACTGGTGAATGCCTTCTGGCGTGAGCTCAAGTACGCGGTTGGAAAGCGCAGACAGGAAATGCCGGTCGTGCGAGACGAACAGCATGGTGCCCTCGTATTCCGACAGAGCCCCGATAAGCATCTCCTTGGTCGCCATATCCAGGTGGTTGGTAGGCTCGTCCAGCACGAGGAAGTTCGGCGGGTCGTAAAGCATTTTCGCCATCACCAGCCGCGCCTTCTCGCCGCCCGAGAGCACCCGGCACTTCTTTTCAACGTCATCGCCGGAGAATCCGAAGCAGCCGGCGAGCGCGCGCAGCGAGCCCTGACCAGCCTGCGGAAAGGAGTCCTCCAAAGACTCGAACACCGTGCGCTCGCCGTCCAAGAGGTCCATTGCGTGCTGCGCGAAGTAGCCCATCTTCACGCTGCCTCCGAGCGCGACGGTGCCGTCATCCGGCGGCGTGGAGCCCGCCACCAGCTTCAACAGCGTGGATTTACCGGCGCCGTTGACGCCCATCACGCACCAGCGTTCCCGGCGGCGCACCATGAAATCCAGCCCGTCATAAATTCGTCTGACGCCGTAGGCCTTCTGCACGCTTTTGAGGCTGACCACGTCTTCGCCGGAGCGCGGCGCCGGCAGGAAATCAAATGAGACGGTCTGGCGACGCCTGGGCGGCTCGACCCGTTCGATCTTTTCGAGCTTCTTCACCCGGCTCTGTACCTGGGCGGCGTGCGAAGCCCGCGCCTTGAAGCGTTCAATGAATTTGATCTCCTTCGCAAGCATCGCCTGCTGACGTTCGAACTGCGCTTGCTGCTGCTTCTCATTCATCGCGCGTTGTTGTTCGTAGAACTCGTAATCGCCCGAATACGTCGTCAGCGCGCCGCCATCGATCTCGACCACCTTGTTGATGATGCGGTTCATGAATTCGCGGTCGTGCGAGGTCATCAACAGTGCGCCCTCGTAGCCCCTCAGGAACTGCTCCAGCCAGATCAGGCTTTCGAGATCCAGATGGTTACTGGGCTCGTCCAGCAGCATGGCATCGGGACGCATCAGCAGGATGCGGCCGAGCGCGACGCGCATTTTCCAGCCGCCCGACAACGCGCCGACGTCGCTGTCCATCATCTCCTGGCTGAAGCTCAACCCGGCGAGCACCTCGCGTGCTCGGCCTTCAAGCGCGTAGCCGTCGAGTTCCTCGAAGCGCGCCTGCACCTCGCCGTAGCGCGCGATAATTACTTCCATGGCATCGGCCCGCGCCGGATCCGCCATCGCGACTTCCAACTGCTTTAGCTCGCCCGCGACGGCGCTGACCGGACCGGCGCCGTCCATCACCTCGGATACCGCGCTACGGCCGGACATCTCGCCGACGTCCTGACTGAAATAGCCAATCGTGACGCCCCGATCGACGGCCACCTGGCCCTCATCGGGCTGCTCCTGGCCTGTGATCATTCGGAACAGGGTTGTCTTGCCGGCGCCATTGGGGCCGACCAGCCCAATCTTTTCGCCCTTCTGGAGCGCCGCGGACGCTTCGATGAAGAGAATCTGGTGACCGATTTGTTTGCTGACGTTGTCGAGACGGATCATTCTGCTAATTGCCCTGAAAGTTTGGGCCGTGCTTATGCCATGTGCGGCGCCAACGAAAGAGTTTCCCGCCGATCGGCTTTGTGGCCGTTATTGCTCAGATGCGCGCAGGGGCCTACCCCAAAGGCGTGCCGGTTATGCACAACAGCACGGGGCCGGCAATCAGGAAGACCAGCAAAATGGCGCGGGCGGATGGCTGTTTGACTGCTTCGAGCAAGGCCAAGCCGGCGAGCGGAACCAGCGCTGCCAACGGTAAATAGTAGCGCGGGTATGCGCTTGTCAGCCAACCGAACTCGGTATGCAGCCGATAAGCGTAGATGCCGTGAACCAGGAATGTCACGGCGAACGCCAGCCCCAGGGCCACGATCAGCACGTGGAGCGAAGCCGGCTGTTGCTGCGCGATCCGCCGCGCGGAAACGAAAATTCCGGCGAAGGCACAGAGCACAGTCACGATCGGGATTGCCAGTGCGGCGTAGTTCAGCGCGTTGCGCGGCTTCAATGTCGGGATCCATTCGAGCACAAACTCCGACAGGAAATGTGCCGCAAAGCGCAAAGCCGGCATCCGCTCGGCGCCATCCCAGCCGACGGCGATCGCGCCCGCCTTGATCATCGCGATTTGTCCAGCGGTCCGCGGCGTCGGACTGCCATATTGCGCCAGCAGCGCGATATACGGCGCAGCCGCCACCAGCATTGCGACTGCGATCAGCACAATCGATCGAGGCTGCAGCCGACCCTGCCAGAGCAACCAGAGCGACACGCCCGCTATGAGCCCCCCAGTCAATAGCAGCGCAGTGAATTTTGCCCATGATGCCAGGATTACCCCTGCGAGTGCAGCCATTAGCCAGCCGCGTCTTCCGGTGACCAGAAGCTGATAGGCGGCCAGAGTAGCAATTCCACCACCGCCGAACGCCGCGTTGTCGTTGTTAATGGCGCCAGCAAGCGGCGCCAGCACCGGAATGCAGGCGAGAGGCACTAGGTAAGCGTAGAGCGTGAGCCGCGGCAGGTTGGCCATGATGCCGATCGCCATGAGAGCTGTCAGCCCGATTGCCCCAAGCGCCACGTTGATCAGCCGGTGAATGATGATGGCCTGAGGATGATCTTCCAGGTCGGGACCGATCCACGCCAGCAGCAAGTAGTAGAGCGAGGGATGATCAAGATAGTTCGCCTCACCCGTGAAGCGGAAGGTCGACGGGTCCAGCATTCGCATGTCTGCGAATGCAGGCCATCCTTCACCGGAGTGTTGGAGATGCGCGACATACGACGCGTGCGCCACTTCATCGAAGCCGCGCGTAACGTCCTTGCGGATCGCGCTGAGAGTAGCGGCAAGCACGAAAAGTGAAAGCACGAACGCGCAAATGTGCCAACCACTTTTGGCAACGAGCACATTCCGTCGGCTATGGGGCGAGGCGCAAACGTCGTTGAGCGTTGACATCGGAGTACCGTGCACCTCGGCCTATCGCCGCACGCGCCACACGGAGATATCGCGCACGGGCTTGAGATCGAGCGGCTCGAGGAATTCAGGTGTTTCGCCGCGGCCGAGCCGCGCGGCCAATCCCTCCGGCGCAAGTCTGACAAGATCCAGGTCCGGAGCTGCCGAGCAGGTGACGACATAATCGACGCCACGCTCTGCCAGCATTTGACGCGCAGTAGGTAGCGGCGCCAGCATCAGCTTGAGCATCGCGGCATTGCCATCGTTATTCCGATGATATGGCGCGGCAAAAACTGCGTGATCGGTCTCCAGAAGAATCGCCGGTCCGAGATCGATCGGCGCCATGACACGTCCTCTCGGAAGCTTGATCATGGAAGCGACATCGGACACCTTCTGACACTTGGACTCGTGTATATCGGCGATTGCCATTCTTGGTGCGATGAACTCGATCAACACTCTTGCCGAGAGGCCAAACAGTGCAAGGCTTGCGGGTGACGCCGCAACTGCCAAAAGGATCAGGCTTCGTCCAGCGGCGCGCGCTGGCCACAGAACGGCGAGGCTCGCCGCAAAAATCGGAGCTGCCAGCATCGAAGCCGCCGCTGCGGCCCGTATCTCCCAAACGCTAAGCGCGGTCAGCGCGGCAAGCGCCACGATGCCGACGATCCAGCGGAAGCGCGCAACCGGATCGGACTTGATCAGCGCAGCCAAAGCGAAACCCATCGTCATCAGCGGGAACCCGTAGAAGCCGAGAATTTTTTGCGGCATGAGCTGCAGCATCGTTCGGAGCGATATGGATTCGGCGACCCTGTCGACCCACAGCGATATAACGAGCGGATCAAGCTGGCCATAAGGCGACGCAATGCATCCCGAATACAGCGACAGGAACACTGCAAGCAATGCAATCGCCAAGGCGACGCCGGTCACCAGCCGCAGGCGCAGCGCCGAGTAGTAACGATCAATCTCGGCCATGATCACCAGACTGACGCCGCCTCCGGCCACCAGGAGCAGAACTGGCCCCCCGAAGGCATCGCAGACCGGCGAAGCCAGCGAAGGCAGCGGGACCAATGCCGCCGCGAGCACGAGTGACGCCGCCGCCAGCGCCGCGCCGAAGGCGCCGATCTGTCGTGAAACCGATGCGCCGCGCCAAATAAAAAGGCCAAACACAGCGATACCGATCGGCAGGATCGCCGGGAGCATTTCAATTCCAATTGCCAATGATAACGAAGCAACCGCCCCTGCCATGGCCGCCTTGACGGTGCTCCGCTCGATTTCTGACACCAGAAGGATCAGGGCGAGCAATAAAGCGATCTGCGCGTTGTGGTGATCAATCGCACCCGGCCGGAAATGGATGAGTGCCGGCGCGGATAGCACCGCCAGCAGGACCGCAGTGATCTGCGAGCCCGTCGCCTTGTTGCTCAGGACTTCTGCGATCGACGCGATAAGCGCAAGCACCGCGGCAAAAATTGCGACAGGCCAAACAAATACAGTCAGTGCTTCTGCGCCGTGCATACCAGCCAAGGGTCTCAGCATCAGGATCAATGCGGCGAGCGGCGCGTCGATGACGCGCGACCAATGCATCGATGCGCCGGGGGGGTCCAACCGATGTTGGACCAGGTCAAACCAGCCTTGGCCTCCGATCAAGTCGCGGACCTGAACGAGCCGCATGGCATCATCCGTTGATAGCGCATCGAAGATGCCGGCGCTTATCGCGGGCAGCCCAAGCGCAACTGTCGCCGCAAGCCACAGCACTACCATCAGGATGCCTGGATTCACGTTGAGCCGTTCTTCCGGCGCGGCTTGGTCCGTCAACGAGCTAAGGCTGGACATGGCGTACTCATTGTTATCGAGGCGGCGAAGGTCAGGGCAACGGAAGGACGGCTGGAGGGTCATGCGGCCGCGCACTCGCGCAGCCCGCACTCTGCTACGGCAGCCGTAAATAAGTCCTGTGCGGCCGCACTTCCCCGCAGCTCGTTAGGGGGCGGGAAACAAACCGGTGATAGATCAGCCGAAGCACTGGAAAGGGCGCTTTAACCTGTGCGCGTGAGATCCAAATCCAACGAGCCGCCGAACGCTCCGGGCTCGGGTGAATGTCTTTCGAGGCAATCCAAAAGGGTAAATTTTCTATGACGCGGATAGGCACTCGAGCGGAGGTCTGGTTTTCCAACGTCGTTGCTTCTTTTGCGCGCTATGTCGCCGAAAGAACCATCTCCGAGTCCGTTCCGATGCTCATGCGCCACGACGCCGTCGTGGACTCCTTTAACTACGCAAAAGAAAACATGAAAGGCTCGTATTCCTTTCTGGATCGATTTGCCGGTCTGACCCTTTCGATCGAGGAGGCGAGGCGGCGTTTTCCGTCCCGGAAGTCAGTCCTGGAATTCGGCGTCTATAAGGGTGGAATGATTAACTATCAGGCCAGGAAGTTTCCCGATTTGCATTTTACCGGCTTCGACAGCTTCCAAGGCCTACAAGAACAGTGGAGCGGAATGGCTCCCGAAAAGACCTTCGATCTTGGTGGCAAGCTGCCAAAGCTTCGAGGCAATGTCAGCTTGATAAAGGGATGGTTCGCGGAATCAGGATCCCGCTGGAAAGCGGACAACCCTGCCTCCGAAACTCCGCTGTTGGTGCACGTTGATTGCGATACCTACGCCGCAACGGTTGATGTGCTGCAATTCTGCGCCGATTATGTCGAACACGGACTCATTCTTCATTTTGACGATTACTTTGGCTTTCCCGATTGGCGGGAGGGCGGGTTCAAGGCGCTTAAGCAAATTTCGGAACAGAACCGCTGGCAGCTGACCTATCTGGCTTACGGGACAAAAGAAGTCGCGGTTCTGGCGGAAGCGAACGCTGGCTAAGGCCTGCGCTCAAGCCAGGATGGCACCAGATCGAGCCATCGAAAAATCCGCTGAAACGTATCGGGATGCAGGACGGCTGGCGCCGTGGTGCTGCAAAAATTCAGCGTGGTCGTTGAGCTTTCATTAACGCTTCGGAAGAGTCGTTCCTGCGACCTGCAGGCAAGGGCACTACGTTAACGAAAGTCTGCGCAAGTTCGGCCAAAACACGGGGGGCTCGAACTGCGCATGTCCACTGATGCAGAAGTTTTCGTGATCGGAGCAGGGCCGGCCGGCCTTACCGCCGCTTACTGCCTGACGAAGGAGACCTCTGGGGTTATCGTCGTCGAGAAGGATCCGCAGTACGTCGGCGGGATCAGCCGCACCGTGCGGCGCGGCAATTTCCTCTTTGACATCGGCGGCCACCGGTTTTTTTCCAAATCAAAGGAAGTCGTCGATCTCTGGCACGAGATCCTGCCTGACGATTTCATCACGCGGCGGCGACTGTCGCGAATCTATTATGCGGGAAAGTACTATTCTTATCCGCTGAGCGCGTTTGAAGCGCTGCGCAACCTCGGCATCTTCACCAGCACGCTATGCGTATTATCGTACGCATTCGCCAAAATATTTCCGATTGCCTCGCCTCGCAGCTTCCATGACTGGGTGCGCAACCGGTTTGGTGAGCGCCTGTTCCAGATATTTTTCCGAACCTACACCGAGAAGGTGTGGGGCATGTCGTGCGATGAAATCTCCGCCGATTGGGCTGCGCAGCGTATCAAGGGCCTGGATCTTCGCGTTGCCGTCGTGAACGCGCTGAAGCGGTCATTCCGGAGAAAGCCAAAGGCCGACGCGGTCGGACGCGATACCGTAAAGACACTGATCGAGACGTTCCAGTATCCGCGCAAGGGTCCCGGCATGATGTGGGACGCCGCCGCCGCCAAGATCATTGAGCGCGGCGGACAAATACTGATGGGGCGCGAGCTGACCCAGCTCGCTTATGACGACATCAAGAGGCTCTGGCGCATCGAGGTCACGACCGCGGACGGACGCCGCGAACATTATACGGCGCGGCAGGTAGTGAGTTCCGCACCGGTGCGCGAACTTGTGCAAAAACTCTCGCCCAAACCGATCTCGCTTCTGCACGCACGCGCGCTGCGCTACCGAGATTTCCTCACCGTCGCGCTGATGGTCGACAAACCGGATGTGTTTGCCGATAACTGGATCTACATCCACGATCCGTCGGTGCAGGTTGGCCGCGTACAGAATTTCTGCTCGTGGTCGCCTGAGATGGTGCCCCCAGGCATGACTTGTCTCGGTCTCGAATATTTCTGCTTCGAGGACGATGGCCTGTGGTCGATGTCCGATGAGGATCTCGTCGCGCTTGCCAAGCAGGAGATCGCCAAGGTCGGCCTGGTTTCTGCCTCCGATGTGGTCGACGGCTGCGTGGTGCGCCAGCCAAAGGCTTATCCGGTTTACGATGACGATTATCGCGAGCACATGGCGATGATCCGTCGCGACCTGGAGCAAACGTATCCGACTCTGCATATGATCGGCCGGAATGGCATGCACAAATATAACAACCAGGATCACGCCATGATGACCGCCATGCTGACGGCGCGGAACATTCTGGCCGGCGAACGCCTCTACGACGTGTGGGAAGTCAACGAGGATGCGGAATATCACGAAGCGGGAGAGTCGAGTGCGCATGCGGCGCTTGCAAGCGAGCGGCTGGTGCCACGCAAGGTGAACACTCGCGCGGCGTAAACCAAGTGGTCCCGCGACAAGCATCGTCAGCCCGCAATCCTTAACCTGCGCCTTCTCACACGCAGGACCACTTTTCGCCCGCCAAGAAGGGCAAGATCGACCAGTGCTATGGCATCAGCACGGTCTTTGCAGGTATTGTCCGCGCGTAGCAGGATGGCCCGGAGCCGCCATCTCCAATCGTGAAACGTCGCGATGAGCATCGTCAGCCCGCAACTCCTGAAAGTGAACGTCGGCAGCACGCACAGCGTCTCGGCCCTGTTGTCGCGACCATCGGGCGCGAATGCGTGTTTTGTTTTCGCCCATGGTGCTGGCGCCGGGATGACTCACCCATTCATGGAGCAAGTCTCGGACGGGCTTTATGAGCGCGGTATCGCGACTGTGCGCTACCAGTTTCCGTACATGGAAAGCGGCAGCAAGCGACCGGATGCCCCCGCGCTCGCTCAAGCTACGGTGCGCGCGACGGTTGCGGAAGCCGCGCGATGTTGCCCAGGGCTTGCGTTGATCGCTGGCGGCAAATCGTTCGGCGGCCGCATGACCTCGCAGGCGCAAGCCGCTGCTCCGCTCACCGGCGTCCGCGGACTTGCGTTTCTCGGCTTCCCCTTGCATCCGGCGGGCAAGCCCTCGGAGGCGCGGGCGAAGCACCTCGAACACGTTGATATTCCGATGTTGTTTATCCAGGGGACCCGTGACAAGCTGGCGGAGACAGAGCTGTTGGAACCGGTCGTGAAGCGCCTCGGCAAATTGGTTTTGCTGCATCGGGTGCTGGAGGCCGATCATTCCTTCCACGTGCTGGCGCGGTCCGGAAGAAATGACGGCGAGGTGATGCGCGAGATCGTCGATACGCTATCGGCCTGGATCGACACCAATTCCTAAGCAAAAAAGCCGAAAGGGAAACGCCATGAAACGTCGCGAATTTCTGAAGACCGCGGGTGCCGGGCTCGCGGCGTCCACCACCGTTGCAGCGCCCGCCATCGCGCAGTCGATGCCTGAGCTGAAATGGCGTTGCACCACGAGCTGGCCGAAATCGCTCGACGTCCCCTTCAGCGCATCGGAGACGATCTCGAAGTACGTCGCCGAGGCGACCGACAACAAATTCCAGATTCAGCCTTTTGCCGCGGGCGAAATCGTTCCGGGTCTGCAGGCGCTCGACGCAGTGAGCAACGGCACCGTGGAGATGTGTCACACCGCCGCCTATTACTTCATCGGCAAAGATCCGACGTTCGCGCTCTATTGCTCTGTGCCGTTCGGATTGAATTCACGTCAGCAGAACGCGTGGTTCCAGGACCACGGCGGTCAGGACATGCTCAATGAATTCGGCAGGAAGAGCAAACTGTATGCGATTTCCGGCGGCAACACCGGCACGCAGATGGGCGGCTGGTTTCGCAAGGAGATCAACAGCGTCGAAGACCTGAACGGCCTCAAGATGCGGATCGGCGGGTGGGCCGGCAAGACGCTTGCCAAGCTCGGCACGGTTCCGCAGCAGATCGCCGGTGGCGATATTTACCCGGCGCTGGAAAAGGGCACCATCGATGCCACCGAGTGGGTAGGCCCGTATGACGATGAGAAGCTCGGATTCTACAAGATCGCCAAGTACTATTACTATCCGGGTTGGTGGGAGGGTGGCACGGCGCTGCACTTCTTCATGAACTCAGACAAATGGGACGCGCTGCCGAAGGCTTATAAGTCGTTGCTCACGATCGCGTGCGGGTATGCCAACATGGATGTGCAGGCGCGATATGACGCGCGCAATCCGCAGGCGATCAAGCGCTTGGTGGCGAATGGGACTCTGCTGCGACCTTTCAGCCAAGCCATCATGGAAGCGTGTCTGAAGGCGTCGAACGAAGTCAACGCGGAGACCTCGGCGTCCAATCCCGACTTCAAGAAAATCCTCGAGTCACAAACTGAATTCCGCAACGACGGAAATCTGTGGTGGCAGGTCGCGGAATATTCCTACGAGACTTTCATGATCCGCACGCGCTCGAAAGGCTGAACGATCGCATTGTCGCGTTCGCGACAAATCGAAGCTGGTTTGTCCGGGGCGCTATGAAGTCAGCATCTGGCGGGAGCCGGCGCCATCGCGAACCGGATGGTTCGTCCTCTTGGTGACGATCATCGGTAGCCCGTTCGCCGGCCGCAAGGTCACGCGCAACAGCGGCCAAACCTCGTGGCCGGGCCGTAGCTGAAAGCTGAAGTGCTTCACGATCATCGCGAGCACCAGCGTGGCTTCTTGCAGCGCGAAGGTAGACCCGATGCATTTGCGCGGGCCGGCTCCAAACGGAAGATAGGCGAACCGGTCGATGGCAGCGGCGCCGCTGCCGAGAAAGCGCTGCGGATCGAACACGTCGGGACGATCCCAGAGCAGGCGATGTCGGTGCAGTACATAAGGCGAGATGACGATCAGCGATCCCGGTCTGACCGGCTCACCATTCAGTTCGTCGTCGCCGATCGCAACGCGGCTTATGGCAGCGATCGGCGGATAGAGGCGAATGGTCTCCTCGATCACCGCGCGCGTCTCGACCAGTCGGTCCGCAATCCCTTTTGAAGCCGGTCGGGCGAGTTCGCGATCCACTTCGGCCTCGATCCGCGCGCGCCATTGTTGCGATTGGGACAGCAGGAACAGCGCCCAGCTCAGCGTGTTCGCGGTAGTCTCGTGGCCGGCGGCGATGAAGGTGAGGATGTTCGATCGCACTTCGGCTTCGGTGAGACCGTCTCGACCGTCGGTTTCCATCGCCTCCAGCAGGTGGGTCAAAAGGTCGTTCGGCGCGCGATCCGGTCGCTCCGAAAGAAGCCGACGGCGGGCCGAAATCACGCGATCGACTTCCGCTTCGAAAAATTTGAGCGTCGAGCGTACCCGCAGCCGGGAAAGGCGCGGGATGAAGTCGGGAACGCCGAGCAGATCGAGCGGGCTGATTCTTCCGATTGTATTGAAATAGACCGCCATGGCGACGCGTATGTCTTCGGCGTCCGATCCAAAGCCGTCCGAGAAGATGGTGCGTTCGACGACGTCGAGTGTGACCTTCGCCATCTCCGCCGCCACATCGATGGTGGAGCCGTCGCCGGTAGCGGACCACCTGGCGATCAAAGTATCGGCTGCCGACATCATCGCCGGCATGAAGTCCATCACCGTCCGGTGTGCAAACATCGGCGCGAGAACGCGTCTTTGCGCGCGCCATTGTTCGCCCTCCGCGCTCAATAGCCCGTCGTTGAGTCCTGCCGAAAGCACCCGGCGTTGCAGGTGGTCCTTCCGATAGTTCGCGGCATTGTCCAACAATACGTGACGGATGGCCCGCGGTTCGTGGACCAGCAGTACATGCCCGATCGGCAGGCCGCCGGAGACGATCGGCTGCTCGAAATGGGCGGCGGCCCAGCATTCCAGCGGGTTGCGCTTCAAGGTGCGAATAAGTGCGAGTGGCCGGAGTAGGTGCGCCTGCGGCTTGGGTGCCGGCGGACGGTATTCCGGTGGGAACCGGCGGGCGTGTTCAGAAGCCTCACGCATACAATCCATCCTGACCAAGAGGAATAAAGAGCAACAAAAGCATGCAATTACAAAGATTAAAATGTCCGTTCACAACGCTTGTTCCATCCGCCCCTGGCCTCGGGGAACTCGTTTC
>JAICIT010000021.1 GCA_025960445.1 Bradyrhizobium sp.
GCCCGAGTGGGGCAGCATGCGTTCGGCTGACTTTTTCAGAAGAAGAATGGGACGAGACATCGTTCTTGCATATTACGCCCATCCCGCCGCATGGAGCGAAATCGGATGGGGCGGGCCGGCAAGTCCGCGCGGCTATGTCCGTCTCGATTTTGACGAGCGTGATCCATGGGAAGCAGCCGAGGCTGGCGGCGCTGACGACGTCACGGTGCGTCGGGTAAATCGCCATGTCAGATGATCCACTGCAAACGCCACGCGCCCGCCATGGACGCGCGCCCGACGTCTTTCGCCCCGGCGCGTGGGTGCCGATGCGGGAATATTCGGTAAACGACGCAGTCGATTTCGTTATCGTAGGGACCGGCGCGGGCGGCGGCACGCTGGCGTGCAAGCTCGCCGAATACGGCTTCTCCGTCGTGGCGCTCGATGCTGGTCCCTATTTTCGGCCGCTGGAGGATTTCGTTTCCGACGAAAGCGCGCAGACCAAGCTCTACTGGACTGACGATCGCGTCGTCGACGGCGACAATCCGCTGCAGATGGGCAGCAACAACAGCGGCAAGGCCGTCGGCGGTTCGACCGTGCATTTCGCGATGGTGTCGCTTCGGTTTCGTCCCGAGTGGTTCAAATCGCGCACTCTGCTGGGCTATGGCGCGGACTGGCCGCTCGATTGGCGCGAGATGTGGACCTACTACACCGAAGTTGAGCAAGCGTTGAAGATTTCCGGCCCCGTCACCTATCCTTGGGGGCCTCACCGTCCGCGCTATCCATATCGTGCCCATCCGCTCAATGCCGCGGCCGTCGCGCTCGCCAGAGGATGCGAGGCGTTGGGCATCAAATGGACCGAGACGCCGTTGGCGACGTTGTCGGCTCCGCGCGGGCTCGCGCACCCTTGCGTATATCGCGGGTTCTGCGTGACAGGCTGTTCGACCAATGCCAAGCAAAGCGCGCTCGTCACCTGGATTCCCCGTGCGATCGCCGCCGGCGCGGAAATCCGCGACCTCGCGATGGTCGGCAACATCGAGGTGGACAAAGCCGGTCTCGTTACTGGCGTAAACTATCATCGCGAGGGCGCATGGCATTTTCAGCGCGCGCGGAACGTCGTGGTTGCCGGGTACGCGATCGAGACCCCTCGGCTGCTGTTAAATTCAGCGAATGCAAGATTTCCCGACGGGCTTGCGAACAGTTCTGGGCTGGTCGGAAAGAACCTTATGGCGCAATCAAATCAGGCGGTCTGGGGCGTGATGGAGCAGGAGGTGCGCTCGTACAAGGGACCGCCCTCGCTGGCAATTACCGAGCATTGGAATTACGAGGACAGGGGAAAGGATTTCTTCGGCGGCTACAGCTACATGAGCCAAGGCCCGTTGCCGCAGCTCTGGGCCAACACCCAGTTCAGCGCGCATGGTCTTTGGGGTTCGCGTCTCGTTACCGAAATGGAAAATTACAATCACGTGGTAGGTTTGAAGATCGTCGGCGAGATGCTGCCGCAGGAAACCAATCGCGTCACGCTGGCCGACGAGGTCGACCAATACGGGCTTCGCATTCCGCGTATCACGTATTCCTGGTGCGACAACGACAAGCGGCTGATCGATCATTCGCTTAAATTCATGGCCAAGGCGCTGCAAGCGGTCGATGCAAAAGACTTATGGACCCAGGAGGATGACACCTGCCATCTCAACGGCACGGCGCGGATGGGCTTTGATCCGGCAACCAGCGTTGTGGACGCCGATTGCCGAAGCTGGGATATCCCCAATCTCTGGATTTGCGACGGCTCGGTTTTTCCGACGGTAGGCGGAGCCAACCCCTCGCTCACCATCCAGGCCATCGCCTGCCGGACCGCAGACCGCATCAAAACCCTCGCGGCACGCGGTGAACTCGAGCCCAACGCCTACGCTGATTGAATGGTTTGCGACGGAGCGTCGCGCCAGCGAAGGCAAAAAGCATTGCATCATTGTAATGGCGCTAAATGCAAAATTATCGGAACTGAACGCGCGATGTGCGCTTAGATAAACAGGTCTGCACCTTCATTGTGTAAACACTCGAACCAACTTCGATGAATTCGTTTCCCACTTCGTCTCCTCAGGTCGTGGTTATCACCGGCGCTTCCGCCGGAGTGGGGCGGGCGACCGCGCATCGATTTGCCCGCGCCGGCTGGTGCATCGGGTTGATCGCGCGGGACCGCGACGCTCTTGAAGCGGTCAAGCGAGAGGTCGAAGAACTCGGCGCATCAGCGGTTGTTGCGGCCGCGGATGTTGCCGATGCCGATGCCGTCTTTGCCGCGGCGGACCTGGTTGAAAATACGTTCGGGCGTATCGATGTCTGGATCAATGACGCCATGGTCACCGTCTTTTCGCCGGTGTGGGACATGACGCCGGCGGAATTTCGCCGTGTAACCGAAGTGACGTATCTCGGTTTCGTGCACGGTACGATGGCAGCCCTGCGGCACATGCGGCCGTTCAATCGCGGCAAGATCATCCAGATCGGTTCGGCGCTTGCCTATCGCGGCATTCCGCTGCAATCGGCCTACTGCGGCTCCAAGCACGCCATCCGCGGTTTTACAGATTCACTGCGCACCGAACTGATTCACGACCGCAGCAATATCAGCCTGACGATGATGGAATTGCCGGCGGTAAACACTCCGCAATTCGATTGGGCGCGAACGCACATGCCTCGGCAGCCGCGCCCGGTTGCGCCGGTCGTTGAACCCGAAGTGATCGCGCGGGCCGTTTTCGATGCGGTTCAGCATCCCCGTCGGGAATACTGGATCGGACTGAGTACGCTGAAGGTGATCCTCGGAAACGTCGTGCTTCCGTCGTTTCTGGATCGCTATCTGGCGAAAGTCGCGTTTGAAGCCCAGGAAACCAAGGTGCCCGTTGTTGCGGATCGCAGGGATAATCTGATGGACCCTGTGCATCCGCTGCACCGGACACGCGGTCGCTTCGGGGATGAGGCGGCGGAGAAGGCGCTGGTCGTAGCCGGTCCCATCGCCCGTGTCGCGCCGATCGTGCTCGGCGGGGTGTTGCTGTTCGCAACGGGAGTGCTGGCGGCAGCGGCAGCCGGCAAGGTCGGGCGCACCAGGCCTTCTGGCGCGCGCTTGAGGTGATGGTGACCAGATTGAGATTTCGAGCAAACGATTTGCGTCTTTGCGGCACCGCGACACGTAGCGAACACACCGCCTACGGCTCGAGTTCAGTATCCCAATACAAATAATCGAGCCAGCTCTCGTGCAGGTAATTCGGCGGGAAAAGCCGGCCGTTGCGATGCAACTGATGCACCGTCGGTGCGAACGGCGCTTGCCTCGGAAACATGCGCGCCTGCTGCGGCGTCAAATTGCCTTTGCGCAGGTTACAGGGCGAACATGCAGCGACAACATTTTCCCAAGTGGTCTGGCCGCCTTTGCTGCGCGGAACGATATGATCGAACGTCAGGTCATCGTTGGCGGAGCAGTACTGGCAGATAAAACGATCGCGCAGGAATACGTTGAACCGCGTGAAGGCGGGATGCGTCGTCGGCTTCACAAACGACTTCAGCGACACCACGCTCGGAAGCTGGATCTCGAAGGACGGGCTACGCACCGCGCGATCGTAATGCTCCACGATGTTGACGCGGTCCAGGAACACCGCCTTGATCGCGTCCTGCCATGACCAGAGCGATAGCGGGTAATAGCTGAGCGGCCGGAAATCCGCGTTCAGCACTAGCACCGGCCAACCGCCTTGTGAGACGTGCGCGTTCAAATAACGCTCCTGACTCCCATCATTAGCTGCGAAGCAGCGTCAGTTCACATACTACAGGCAGCATGGCGGGATTGTGAAGGGCGTTGGCGGGCCTATCGGTAGTCCCTGCCGGGTTGCGTGATAGTCGCGAAGCCCGCTAAAGCTCGTGCTGGCACCTTTCGGCCGCATTACGGACGCAACCCGAATGCTCAGCTCTGCCCGCTTTATCGAGGCGCCGCGTCGGCTGCGGGCATTCGTTCGCGCGCATGAAGCCAGCCTCATCGTGCTGGCGGCGCTGGTCGGAACTATTGGCGGTCTGGTGGTGGCCGCAATGAGCGCGCTTGTCGAAGTGCTGCATGTGCTGCTGTTCAACCTCGAAATGGGCGACCGCCTCTCAAGCCAATTCAGGATCGAGCCATGGCGTGCGTTGCTCGTTCCGAGTCTGGGCGGATTGCTTCTCGGTTTTGCCTTCCTGCTGCTGGTGCGATGGCGCCCGGCGCGAGAGGTTGATCCGATCGAGGCCAACGCCCTGCATGGTGGTCGCATGTCGTTTCGGGGCAGTGTCATCGTCGCCTTGCAGACGGTGTGGTCCAGCGGCGTCGGCGCTTCGGTCGGACTGGAAGCCGGCTATACCCAGCTCAGCAGCGGGCTTGCCGCTTCGCTGGGCCGCGGATTTCATCTTCGTCGAGCCGATCAGCGCGTTATGGTGGGCTGTGGCGCCGCAGCCGCCATCGCCGGTGCCTTTGGCGCGCCGCTCGCGGGCGCCTTTTATGCGTTTGAGTTGGTAATCGGAGGCTACACGCCGGCCAGCCTGACGCCGGTCGGCGTGGCGGCGGTGACGGGCTATTTTGTCGCCCACGCCTTTACCGTGTTGTCGTTCGGCGTTGGCGTCGGTCCAGTCGGCGATGTGCTCGGGCGCGATCTTGCCATCGCATCGTTGCTTGGCATCCTGTCCGCGCTGTTTGGCATCGCGATCATGCGCGGCGTCGCGCTTTGCGAAACCTTGCTAGTGAAGATCCGCCTGTGGCCGCCGCTGCGGCCGGCGCTTGGCGGCCTCGGCGTCGGCGCGCTGGCGCTGATGTCCCCGCAGGTAATGTCCTCGGGGCATGGCGCGCTGCATTTTGCCGGCTTTGTTTCGATCCCGCTGGCGGTGGTCGCCACCATGTTCGTGCTCAAGGCAATCGCGTCCGTGATATCGCTGGGCAGCGGTTTTCGGGGCGGCTTGTTTTTCGCCACGCTGTTTCTTGGTGCACTCGGCGGCCATCTGTTCGCCGGCGGCTTTGACGCGATCTGGCCCGGCCTCAAGCTCAATCCGAACGTCTATGCGATAATCGGCATGAGCGCGCTGTCCGCCTCAGTGGTCGGCGGCCCGCTCACCATGGCGTTCATCGCGCTGGAGTCAACCGGCAATCTCTGGCTCACCACCGCCGTGCTGGTCGCGGTCATCATTTCGACCCAGATCACCCGCGAACTGTTCGGTTACTCGTTTGCGACTTGGCGATTGCACCTGCGTGGCGAAACCATCCGCAGTGCCGCCGATGTTGGATGGATTCGCGAACTCACGGTGCGAACCATGATGCGGCAAGACGTGTCCACTGTGAATGCCAGCACGCCAATCGAGGAATTCCGCAAGAAATTCCCGCTGGGATCGAAGAACCAGGTGGTCGTTGTTGACGGTTCGGGTCGTTATGCCGGGTTGGCGCTGGTGGCTGACGCCCATGCTCCTGATGTCGAGCCCGCCAAGGGTCTCCTCGGCATCGCGCACTTTCGCGACGTTGTGCTGCATCCCGGCATGAACATTCAGGAAGCGATCGCGGTGTTTGATGCGGCCGAAGCGGAATCGCTGGCGGTAGTTGACAGCGATGGCGAGCGCCGGCCGATCGGTGTTCTCAGCGAAGCTCATGCCATGCGCCGCTATGCGGAGGAATCCGAGCAGCGACGGCGCGAGGTGATTGGCGAGATTTGAAAAGACGTCAGATCTTTTCCAGCTTCTGCAGGCAGCGAACAATCGCGGGCATCGGCGTGTCCGGAAAGCTGGTTTTCCAATCGGTAACGCCGACCTCGCCGACATAAATATCGCCTCTGGAATCGAGCGCGATGCCGTGCGGGGCGAGGAACCTTCCGGTCTCGAGACCGGGGCCGTTTTCGCCGCCCAGCCGCGCGATGCGTTTTCCCCCGGCATCCACGATGCTCAGGCGCGGACCGAGATTTGGGATCTTGCGATTGACCGGCATGCCTGGACCAAGCTCGCCGATAACAAAATTCGGTTGCCTGCCCCCGCAGCAGTACAGCGCGCATGGCCGGTGAAGATGATTCCACTGCGCCTCGTATTCGCCGTTACCGTCGAACACCTGGACCCGGTGGTTCTCGCGATCGGCGACGTAGACCCAGCCATCGGCGTCGGTGACGATATTGTGCACGATGTTGAACTGGCCGGGATCGGTGCCGGGTTCGCCCCAACTCTTGATGAGTTTGCCGTCCGGCGTAAATTTGTGGATGCGGGCATTGCCGTAGCCGTCCGAGACGTAGATCTCGCCTTTGGGTGAAAGCGCCGTATGGGTGCAGCGGTGGAACGGCTCGCCGCTCATGAACGACGTCGGCTGGTTCGGAATGCCGATGGTCAGCAGTACCTTGCCTTCGGGCGAGCATTTGCGCACCGTGTGGTCACCGTCGTCGGTGCAGTAGAGGTTGTCGTCAGCATCGATGTGTAGTCCGTGCGCGCGGGTGAACAGGCCTTCGCCCCAGCTCTTGATGAAATTGCCGCCGCGATCGAGCACCACCATCGGGTGGGCGCCACGATTGAAGACGTAAATGCGGTCCTTGCTGTCGACCGCGACCGAGGCGACATCCGTCAAATTCCAGTGCTCGGGCAGTTTCGCCCAGTCCTCCAACACGCGGTAACGGTGCTCGCCCGATCCCAGAATGACGGCCATTCGTGATTTCTCCTTCACAGCGCGTTAGCTTTCGCGCTTTCCGCGCGCGCTTAATGAGGTGACGAATATTTCAGACAAGAGCGGCGTCTGTTTTCGCCGCGCGCGCAACGCGCGGCAACAATCCAACCTCGATCGCTTTGATCTGCAGCGCCAGATATTTCGAATTGATGCGGCACTGCGCCAGGCTGCCGGCAATGAACCAGAGCCCGGGCTGTGGGGTTCGTGTGTACATGTTGCGCAATTCCTGTCCCTCGCCGAATCCCCAGATCGGCCCAACCCGCTGAGCGACCTGCTCGCCGAACAATTTGCGCACCAGATATTCCTGGCCCTTGTAGCCGGTTGCCAGCACGATCAAATCGGCGCCTAGCTTCTCGCCGTCTTTCATCCGCAGGCCACCAGCAACAAAGGATTCGATGTCTGAGAACTGGATCAGTTTGATCTCGCCGTTCGCGACCAGGTCGGAACATCCAACGTTGAAATAATAGCCGCCGCCCCGGGTGAGATATTTGAACTGCCAGCCGGTCCCGCCGTCGCCGAAATCAAGCTTGAATCCAATCCGCGCCAAGCGCTCGAGCAACTCGTGATCCAGCTTCCTCGATTGTTCGGTGATCATGACATGGCTTCGCTTGGCGAGCGCAAGCGGCATCGAGGTGGCGATCAGATCATTGTCTTCCAGTGTTCCCTCATTGTACGCAGCATAGGCCAGCTGCGCCGACGGCTCGATGTTGGTGATGAGGGTCGAACTGCGCTGGACCAGCGTCACCTTGGCGCCGCTCGAATGCAAATCCTGCGCGATGTCATGGCCGCTGTTACCGGTGCCGATCACGATTGCGCTTTTGCCGTTCCAGGGCTCGCCGTCCTCATACTCACTGGAATGCAAAACGACCCCGGTGAAGTTTTTCAAGCTCGGAATATCAGGCAGATTGGGAATGCCGCTGACGCCTGTGGCCATTACCACGTGGCGTGGATGTATCTCGCGCGTGCTGCCGTCGGCCAGGCGGAGCACCACAGTCCACCGCCCTCTCGTCTCGTCGTAAACGCCGCTCGTGAATTCGGTAGCCGTCCAGAAGTTGAGCTCCATCGCATCGACATAGGCTTCGAACCAGTTGGCGAGCTTGTCCTTCGGGATATAGACCGGCCAATTCGGCGGGAACGGCATGTAAGGAAGATGATTGACCTGCACCTGGTTGTGCAGCGTCAAGGCGTGATAGCGCTTGCGCCAGTTATCGCCGATGCGCGGCTCGCGGTCCACGATCAGGGTATCGAGTTGCAACTGCTTCAGCCGCGCTGCAATCGCAAGGCCGGCCTGGCCGCCTCCGACCACGATCACATCGGGATCGTGGCCCGCGTATTCGGCGGCGGCTTTTCGCAAATCGAGCCAATTGGGTCCGCGAAAATCGCGCGAGTACGACTGACCGCGAGGCCGCGATGATCCCAACGCCTCCTCAAAACCCTTCAACTCGTCAAGAGCGGTCAGCAGCGTCCAGGCTTTTAGCCGATTGCCGTCTGAGGTCTCCGGGATCAGCCGGAGAACGCCGCTGCCGCGCCCAATTTCCGTTTCGAACTTGAAAATGGCTTCGATCGTCTCGGTGCCGGCGCGGGTCACGCGCCGCGGCGCGGCACGCGCTGGGTCGATCCTGAAAGCACCGGGCGCCGCGCGGCCGGCGTGAACTCTAAGGTTTTGTGAAATTACATCGGCGCCGTTGATGGTCTGAAGATTCCAGGTCAACGCCAACACGTCACGCCAATAGCTGTCCGGATGAAACAGCGATTTTAGCAGCGGCCCGTCGACCGTTGTCAGCGCGTTTTCGAACTGCGCCAGCCACTCCCCCGCAGGCGTCGAAACATCATCGGTTCTGTCGAGCATTTTCTCGCACCGGCCCCTTTTCGCGGCATTCCTCTTCTCGAAAAACCTATACCGTTTGAGGCCGCCCAGAAAGGCGCGTCATTAGCGCGGCGGCATGTCACCGTCGCGGGTCTTGGCCGGCGATCACGCCTTCACGTTTTTTGATCGCCCTGTAATAGGACCACCATAGATGTGCTGCGGCACCTCGCAGCGGCCGCCACGGTTCCGCGATCGGCGTCATTTGTTTCGCGGTCGGCCGCGTGTTCAATCCAAGCCCGATTTTAACGGCCTCCTGGACCGCGAGATCACCGGCCGGCCAAGCGTCGCCATGACCGAGACAAAACAGCAGATAAACGTCGGCGGTCCATGGGCCGATGCCATGCAGCGCCGTCAGCGTGTTGTGGGCGGCGTCGGCGTCTTCGTTCGCGAGCACGTCGAGGTTCAACCGCTCCGAAGCGATCTCGCGCGCGAGAGCTTTCAGCGTCTTGATTTTTGCGGCCGACAACCCAAGCCGGCCGAGCCGGTCCGCCCGCGCCCTGCGCAGCGTATCGTGGTGAAATGGATCGAACGCGGCGCTGACGCGAGACCAGATCGCGGCGGCGCTCGCGGTCGACAATTGCTGGCCACAAATGATTGCGGCCAGCCCCGCGTAACCGGGCTCACGGCGCCGCAGCGCCGGCATGCCCGCGATCTCGAGCACGGGCTTCAGTCGCGGGTCCTGTTTCACCAGCGTGTGGATCGCGTGTTCAAGCTCGGCTTGGGTATTGAGGTGCAGGATCATTGCCAACTAAAACCATCATGTCCCGCGAAGGAGATCAATGCCACCCGTCTTCCGCTTTGCGCCCAGCCCGAACGGTTTTCTACATCTCGGCCATGCCTATTCGGCGCTGCTCAATTTCGATTGTGCGCGCGCCGCGGCAGGGCGGTTGCTGTTGCGTATCGAGGATATCGACACGGCGCGATGCAGGCCGGAGTTCGAGGGCGCGATCTTTGAAGACCTCGCGTGGCTGGGGCTCGCCTGGGAAACCCCGGTGCGGCGACAGTCGGAACATTTGGGAGAATATCGAGATGTAATCGAAAAGCTTGCAGCCCAAGGTCTGATTTATCCGAGTTTCGAGAGCCGAGCCGAGATCGCAAAGCTGGTAGCCGAGCGTGACGCCATCCGCCCTTGGCCGCGCGACCCCGACGGCGCACCGATTTATCCCGGCGCGGCGAGATCGCTCTCGCCTAAGACACGCGAACGATTGATACGCTCAGGTACCCCGTATGCGCTACGGCTCGACATGGCCAAGGCATGCTCGCGTACCGGCGAGCTTGGCTGGATCGAACACGGTAGCGGTCCCGACGGGCAAACTGGCCGGGTCGGCGCTCGCCCGGATGCCTGGGGCGACATTGTTCTTGCGCGCAAGGAAACGCCTACCAGCTACCATCTTTCCGTCGTGATCGATGACGCCTTGCAGGGCGTGACGGAGGTGGTGCGCGGTTCGGACCTGTTCTGGTCGACAAGTGTGCATCGGCTGTTGCAGGCGTTGCTGGAACTGCCGCAGCCCCGCTACCGCCATCACCGGCTCATACTGGATGGCTCCGGGCACAAGCTTTCAAAGTCCACCGGCTCAACCGGTTTGCGTGAGCTTCGGGCGAAAGGTGTGACCCCTCGGGAGGTCCGCAGCCTGGTCGGCCTGCCTTGATCGGGACGCGGCCTTGCTCGATTAGAAGGGGAAAACCGCCTGGCACGTGACTCATTGAGCACGGCCATGGCATGGTGCGATAGCTGGGGTCAGGGGAGTCATGGCGGCAAAATTGCGCTCGAAGCGCACCACCCGGTCGGCGAAATCCCGGCCGTCGAAAAGGCGCGCGCCCAGCTCTGGAGGTAGCAAAGCTCGCAAGCGCGCCGCGAAGCCGGTCGAGCCGGGTGTGGTGGAGGTTGCGCTGGCGGCTTTTGCACATGAGGTTCGCACGCCGCTGACGGGCATTCTTGCAATTAGCGATCTCCTGGCAACATCGGACCTGGATCAACGCGAGCGGCGCTGGGTCGACACGATCAAGGCCGGGGCGGAACATCTTGCCAGCCTTGCGACACTATTCGTCGACGCCGCCCGAAGGGGAAACGCCGCTGCAATGCGGCAGGATGTGTTCGACCTACGAGCGTTGGCGCGCAGCGCGGGCGACTCACTCGCCGGCCGAGCGACGGCGAAAGCTTTGCAATGGCGCGTCGATATTTCCGACAAGCTGCCAGTGCTGGTGATTGGCGATGCCGTGCGGTTGCGGGCTGCACTCGAGAACCTCATCGATAATGCGGTAAAGTTCACGGAGCAAGGCGCCGTGGCGATGTCGGTGGATCCGATCGGCCGTGCCTCAAAAGGCAAGGTCGACGTCGCCTTCGCGGTTTCGGATAGCGGCATCGGAATTACGCTGACGGAAATCAAGCGCCTGTTCCGGCCGTTCTCGCAGGCCAACGTCAGCATCGCATCTCGGTTCGGCGGCGCCGGGTTGGGACTTTCGTCCGTGAAGCAAATCGCACGCGCGATGGACGGCGACATCGTCGTTGCGCCGCGACGCGGGGGCGGAACAACATTGACCCTGACCGTCAGCTTGACCCGCGCCAAGGCTGCTGCAAACGGTGGCGCGCGTACCGATGCCGCGCCATCGGTTCCGCCGGGCCGCGCGCTGCGGATCCTTGGCGTCGAGGATAATCCGTTCGGTCGGGTAGTGCTCAACACAATTTTGACCGAGCTCGGTCATCAGGCGGAATTCATCGGACGCGGCGAAGCCGCGGCAGAGCGCATCTCGCAAACGGGCTTTGATGCCGTCCTGATGGACATGGTGTTGCCAGGCATTTCCGGCATCGAGGCCATCCGGCGAATTCGCGAGCTTACTTCGCCTCTCGGCCGCATCGCGATCATTGGCCTATCCGGCCGTGGTGAGGACGAGACGGCCGCGCGCGCCGCCGGCGCGGATGCCTTTCTGCTCAAGCCTGTAAGTCCAAGGGCGCTAGCGACTGCGCTGCTTGAAGCGACACGCCGTGCGGCAGCCGCGACTTGATGATCGCCGCGTTCAGTTCGCCGCCATACACGAAGATCGCTGCAATAAAATAAAGAAACACCAACGCAATGACGACGGACGCGAGCCCCGCATACATCGTGACGTAGTTGTTTGCGAAGCGCGCAAGATACTGGCCGAATACGATGCCCGACACCAGCGAGGCGACCATCGTGAAGATAATCCCCGGCAGGATCTGCAGAAATCCCCGGCGACCCGCTGGCAGCCAGGCGTGAAGGATAAACAGCGCCACCGTAAGTGCCCCCGTGGTGATGCCATAACGTGCAACGTTGAGAAAATGCTCGTTGCTTTCGACCACGAGTGGGATGTGCCGTCGGGCGGCTTCCAATATCAGCGGGCCAAGTACGATCAGGAATGCCATCGCAAGCGCCGTGAACGCGGCAACCAGTGTGTAGCCGATCGATTCCAGCCGCAGCCAGTACCAGCGCCGCGGCTCGATCACCGAATAGGCCCGGTTCAGCCCAACGCGCAGGCTTTCGACGCCGTTCGAAGCGAAATACACCGCGAGTACGACGCCGATTGTGAGCGCGTCACCCCGGGTCGTGGTCAGCACCTCGTGAATCTGCCCCGAAAGCGAATCGGCCACCTGTTTAGGCCAAACCTGCAACATCAGCCCCGCGGCCTGATCGGCGAGTTCCTTGGAGCCGAAGAATCCTGCCAATGACGTGAGCACGATCAGAAACGGAAACAGAGCCATCAATGCAGACAGGGCGATGTGACTGGCAATCGCCCAGCCGTCATCGGCGAGAAACGTGTAGAACGCGTCGATCAGGATCAGACAGACGTTGCGAAGCTGCCTCACATTTCACCTTGGCCAACAGAAAACGATTCTCGGCGGACCGCGCTACCTTCTGATATTATTCAACTAAAAGCCAGATCATTGCGTTGGCCGTGATGCGATGGCGAACCGCTGCAGGCGGTGTTATGTACGACGATGGCCTCATTCCTGAGCACGATCATTCTTCCCGTCGCGGTCGGCGCTGTCACGCTGGTGCTATTGCTGGGCCTCCTCAACATGATGCGCGGCGGATCGCCGAACCGGTCGCAGAAGCTGATGCAAATGCGGGTGCTGCTGCAATTCGTGGCGATTGTCATCACCATGCTCGCGGTCTGGGCGATGGGGCACTGAAGGAGACGGACAATGGTCGTCCTCAATCGCATCTACACCCGAACCGGCGACGACGGTACCACCGCACTCGGCACCGGTGAGCGCCGTCCCAAATACGATCTGCGCATCAGCGCGTATGGAACGGTTGACGAGACCAATGCCGCGATCGGCATCGCGCGACTGCACCTCGCCGAAGCCCGCGAGCTCGACGCGATGCTTGGATTGATCCAGAATGATTTGTTCGATCTCGGAGCCGATCTCGCGGTCCCACATCGTGAGGACAAGGCCGAACGACTGCGAGTGCTGTCGAGTCAGGTCGAGCGCCTCGAACGCGACATCGACACGTTGAATGCGCCGCTTAAGCC
>JAICIT010000022.1 GCA_025960445.1 Bradyrhizobium sp.
CGCATCATGCGAATTCGGCGCAAGATCGAACTCGATCCGACCAAGCCGGCCGTGATCCGGACCATTCGCGGTGGCGGTTATCTGTTTTCCCCCATAGGGGACAAATCCTGACCTGAGGCGGGCGTTCAGGCCTTCAATGAGGTTTGCGGGGAAACATCCTGAGCCTGAGCCTGACCAACCCAGCCCCCCGTTGAAACTGCTGACATTTCCACCCGGATTGTTTCATCGCCGGCCGCGAGACGAAACAATTCTCCCGCCAATGAAACCATTTTCCCCTTGGCGTGCAGACGTCCGGAAACGCTGGCTCAGTAACAATTTACCCCAACAACGCCGCTTAAGCGGCGCACGGGGAGCCAGTCATGCAAAACGTCATCGCCATAAATGCCGCAGCGCGGCAAGGCATCGTCGCCGCCCAGGCGACCTCGGATGAAATGCTGCTGGATAGCATTGCAAACGGGGGCCGGACCGCGATGCACGTCCTGTATTCGCGCCACAATGTGCGGGTTTACCGTTTCGTGCTTCGCATCGTGCGCGACACCACCTTGGCCGAAGACCTCACCAGCCAGGTGTTTCTGGATGTGTGGCGCACAGCCAAAAAGTTCGAGCGCAGGTCCCAGGTTTCCACCTGGCTGCTGTCGATCGCGCGCTTCAAGGCGCTGACCGCCCTACGCCAACGCCGCCACGAGGATGTCGACCAGGACGACGTGCTTGAAATTCCAGACCAGGCTGACACGCCGGAAACTTCGCTTGCACGCAGCAGAACCCGCACCATTCTGCGCGCCTGCGTCGCGAAACTGTCGCCGGCGCACCGCGAGATCATCAACCTTGTCTACTATCACGAGAAGTCCGTCGAAGAAGTCGGCGCGATCATCGGAATCCCGCAGAGCACGGTGAAAACCAGGATGTTCTATGCCCGCAAACAACTCGCGGACCTGCTCAAGGGTGCCGGCATCGATAGTCTCGCGGCATGAGCACGGCGATTTCGATAAACGCCGCGCGACGCAACAAATGAAACGATCGACGACATCGGGCGGAAAAACTTCTCGGCTATAGCATTCATTACCGATCGACTGCCGATCAGCGTTTTCTCAACTCGCGACGTCTTACCTCCCAAGCGCCTCCAACGACCCGGACGGGATGCCCCCTTCCGGGTCGCTCTGTTTGAAGCACCTGCCCTCGCGCTGAACACCCACCCGCCACGGCTCGCCCGAATGGTGCTTTCAGGCCACATCGGCGAATTCACAAACCCAAACGCCCTTGGGGTGATGCGCGGATTGCTTGCCATCGGGCGGTGCCTGAGATTTGATGGTTCATATTTTGGCAGATGCCGCAAAGAGGTTTGCATGCTCAATCTTCGTAATCTGGCCTCGATCATTATTGCCGTGGTCGGCCTGACGCTTTCAGCCTCCTCCAGCTTCGCGCAGCAGCCAGACGTCGGTGATCAGCCCGGACTTTTGGCTGACGATTCCGTGGAATTGGATCCGGAATACCGCAAGCAGGTGGTGTACTACCGCACGTCAGAGGCGCCCGGCACCATCATCATCGCCACCGCGGAGCGTCATCTCTACCTGGTTCAGGGCAACGGCCGCGCGTTGCGCTACGGCATCGGCGTCGGCCGCGAGGGTTTCCAGTGGCAGGGCTTGCTGAACATTTCGCGCAAGGCGGAGTGGCCGGACTGGACACCTCCACCGGAGATGATCGCGCGCCAGCCTTATTTGCCTCGTTTCATGGCGGGCGGGCCGGGTAACCCGCTCGGCGCCCGCGCAATGTATCTCGGCTCGACGGTGTACCGCATCCACGGCACCAATCGCCCCGACACAATCGGCACCGCTGTGTCATCCGGCTGCTTCCGACTGGTCAATGCCGACGTGACGGATCTCTATGAGCGCGTGCCGGTCGGCACCAAGGTCATCGTTCGGCAGAAGCCGGAATTGTAACCGTCGCCGAGTCCACGCCCGACCCATTTTTAAGAACTGTTGCGAGAGACAAATCATGCGCACATTCCGGAGCGGCCTTCTGATTGGGCTGGCGGCTGCAGTTGTCGTGGCGGCGATCGCCATCACCTATGAACGCTATGACACGCGCACGCTGAGCCGCACCACCCGGCGCGGCGAGGTGCTGTGCGGCGTCAATAAGGGCCTTCCCGGTTTTTCGATCCCGGACGACAAAGGCAACTGGACCGGCTTCGATGTGGATTTCTGCCGTGCAATTGCGGCGGCGATTTTCGACAACCCGAAAAAGGCGAAATTCGTTCCGCTCGAAGCCAGCGAGCGTTTCAAGGAGTTGCAGAACCGGAAAGTCGATATTCTCTCCCGCAACTCGACGTGGAGCATGGCGCGAGAAACCAACTACGACCTCTATTTTCCAGCCGTCGCCTATTATGATGGCGAGGGCTTCATGGTGCCGCGGGATCGTAAAATCGATACTGCACTGGAGCTGAATGGCAGCAAGGTCTGCGTGCAGTCGGAAACCACCACGCAGCTCAATCTTGCCGACTATTTCCGCGCTAACAACATGAAATACCAGGAAGTAAAATTCGGCAAACTCGACGAGGTCGTCAAGGCCTATGATTCCGGGCAATGCGACACGTTGACTGCTGACGTCTCCCAGCTTTATGCGCTGCGGCTCAACATGGCAAAGCCTGGCGACCAGGTCATCCTGCCGGATGTCATTTCGAAAGAGCCGCTCGCGCCCGTGGTGCGGCAGCGCGACGACGACTGGATGATGATCGTGAAATGGACGTTGTATGCGATGATCAATGCCGAAGAACTCGGCGTCACCTCCAAGAATATCGACGAGGCGCTGAAATCCAGGAAGCCCGACGTGATGCGCCTGGTCGGCACCGACGGGGCCTATGGTGAGGAGCTCGGGCTGAGCAAAGACTGGGCGGCCCGGATTATCCGCCACGTCGGTAACTACGGCGAGGTTTACGAACGCAATGTCGGTTCAGGCTCGAAGCTCGGCATCCCCCGCGGGCTCAACCAGCTCTGGAGCGCCGGCGGCATACAGTACGCACCGCCAATCAGATGACGTTTCTTCGCAGGCTGGTAGGGCGCGATTGATTACGACGCCGAGCCGTTGCCGCGCGCACATCCGCACGGCTCGTCGGCTGCGAATCGCGAGATTAAGTCAGTAGTTCTTTAGTCTCGCCAGCTGATCGGCGTGGAAGTTGCTGTCGCCGAACAGTTCCTGGCAGACTCGCGCGCGTTTCATAAAGAAGCCGATGTCGAACTGGTCGGTCATGCCCATGCCGCCGTGCATCTGCACGCCTTCCTGAACCGCGAGCGTCGCGGTCGAACCGGCGCGGGCTTTCGCCACCGCCACAGCCGCGCCCGCGCTTTCGACGCCGGCGTCGAGGCTCTGCAGCGCCTTCAGCACCGCGGCGCGGGTGATCTCGATATCGATATATAGCTGTGCGGCCCGGTGCTGGAGCGCCTGAAATTCGCCGATGCGTTTGCCGAACTGCTTCCGCTCCTTGAGATAGTCGACCGTGCGGCCGAACACCTCCTCACTGAGCCCGACCATTTCGGCAGCGACCGCGCCTCGGCCGATGTTGAGCACGCCTTCCATAAGTGGATAGCCCTGATCGACCTCGCCGAGCACGCTGTCGGCGTTCACTTCGACATTGTCGAATATGATCCGCGCCGCATTGTGCGAATCGACCATCGCGGTGCGCTCGGTCTCGACGCCTTTGCTCTTCGGATCGACCAGAAACAGCGTCAGCCCTTCGCGTTCACCGGCCGCACCTGAGCTACGGGCCGCCACAATCAAGAGATCGGCGGTGTGGCCATCAACCACAAAGGCCTTTGCGCCATTCAGCCTGAAGCCGTTGCCGGAACGCACCGCCTGCATCCTTGTCTGCAGCGGTCGATGCTTGGACCCTTCGTCGATTGCGAGCGCCGCAAGCAGGGTGCCGTCGGATATTTTAGGCAGATGCTCGGATTTCTGCGCGGCGCTGCCACCGCGCGACAGCGCGGAAGCCGCGAGTACGGCGGTGGAAAGAAACGGCGACGGCATCAAGGTGCGGCCGATCTCCTCCATCACTACGCCGGCTTCGACGCAACCAAGACCGCTACCGCCGAAACTTTCCGGGACCAGCAGCCCTGAAAATCCCATCTCGGCGAACGTCTTCCAGAGGTCGCGCGAAAACCCGGTCGCATCCTTGCTGTCGCGAAGTTGACGCAGATGCGAGACCGGCGCCTTGTCACTGATGAGACCGCGCGCGCTATCGCGCAACATCGATTGTTCTTCGCTTAGGACGAGCGCCATTTCAGATTCCGTTCAGAGGACCAGGTTTGAGATTTTCATTGCGGGATGATCGAAGTGACCAGGCCCGGAACGTAAAATTGCCATTGGCGCGTTCGCCGGCAGCGAATGATCATTGGTATCATGCGCCCGGCAGATCAAGAATCCGCTTTGCCACAATGCCAAGCATGACCTCGCTGGTGCCGCCCTCGATCGAGTTGGCCTTGGTGCGCAACCAGGCGCGCGGCCGGGCGCCGCCTTTCGAGCGTTCGCTCTCCCATTCCAGCGCGTCAATGCCGCCCGCCGACATCAGGATTTCGTAGCGGCGCTTGTTCAACTCGGTGCCGTAATATTTCATTGCCGAGGAGAATGCCGGGTGGGCCTGGCCGGCTTTCGCCAGATCAACGGCGCGCTCGGCCGCGCAAGCCAGCGCCGCTTCGTCGATCTCGAAGCTCGCGATCTGACCTCTGAGAATCGGATCTTCCAGCCGGCCCTGCTCGTCGGCGCCTACCGAATCCGCAGCGACCTGACCGAGCGGCCGGCCGACACCGCGCTCACCCATGCCAGAGATCATCGCCCGCTCGTGTTGCAGCAGATATTTGGCGACATCCCATCCGCGATTAACTGTGCCGACGACGTTGCTTTTTGGCACCCGAACATTGTCAAAAAATGTCTCGCAAAAAGGCGAGCGGCCGGAGATCAGCAGAATCGGTTTGGTGGAGACGCCCTTTGAAGCCATATCGAACAGAATGAAGCTAATTCCGTCATGCTTTTTCGCGCTGGCATCAGTGCGCACCAGGCAGAAAATCCAGTCGGCGTAATTCGCGTAGGAGGTCCAGATCTTCTGGCCGTTGATGATGAAATCGTCGCCATCGCTCTCGGCGCGAGTCTGCAACGATGCCAGATCGGAGCCGGCGTTCGGCTCGGAATAGCCTTGGCACCAGCGGATCAGGCCCGCCGCTATCTTCGGCAGATGTTCTTTCTTCTGCGCCTCGGTGCCGTATTTCAGCAGTGCCGGCCCCAGCATCGAAATGCCGAACGAGGTCAACGGCTGCCGTGCGCCAATCGCGGCCATCTCCTGGCGCACGATCTTGGTCTGCTCGGGATCGAGGGCCCCACCGCCATATTCCTTTGGCCAGTGCGGCACGGTCCAACCCTTGTCGCGCATCCGCTCGAACCAGATTCGCTGCGGCTCGGATGAAAAGGTCGTGTTGCGGCCGCCCCAAAAGGTATCTTCCTCTGAGGTCATCGGCCGGCGCATCTCCGGTGGGCAATTCGCCTCCAGCCAGGCGCGGGTCTCGCGGCGAAACTTTTCCAGGTCGGACATAGCGGCGTTCCGTTTTGTGGTGGCAGTCCTCTTCGGCTGCCGGTCGATGCATCATCTCGGATCGACCTTAGCTATAAGGTCGCCGAATTCAATATCTATGCCCGCCTCCCTGCGACCGCGAATGTGGCCATGACTGCCGATCGGGTGTATTCGCAAGCCGGCAGAACAAAAACACGAGGAAACCGAGATGCGCCTGAAGTTGCTTTCGCCTGGCGAAATGAATGCGGACCAGAAACAAACCTATGATGAATCGATTGCCGGCAAGCGCGGTGCGCCGCCCCCGCCGATGATGGCTTGGCTCAACAGCCCCGAGATGGCGCGTCACGCCACGCGCTTGGGCGGCTTTCTGCGGTTTGACACGTTGTTTCCGGCCAAGCTTTCAGAGATTGCGATCCTGGTCACCGCCCGTCACTGGGGCTCGCACTACGAGTGGTACGCGCACAAGCGGCTTGCGCTCAAGGGCGGCATGGACTTGAAGACGATCGAAGACATCCGCGATCGCCGTACGCCGCGATTCGATGACCCGAAAGCGCAGATGATCTACGACGTTTCCAAATCGCTGCACGAAGGCCACGGCGTTTCAAAAGCATTGTACGATGAGGCCGTGAAGGTGCTTACCGTGCGCGGACTGGTCGAAATCATCGGGCTGTGCGGCTATTACACGATGGTTTCGATGACCCTAAATACATTCGAGTTCGAGCTTCCCGAGGGAGAGGTTTCCGAACTGGCTTAGTCGATCAGGGAGACCCAATATGGCGGAAACCGTAACGCCCGTCGCCGCGGCAACGCGGATCGGGCATGTCCACTTAAAGGTGGCCGATCTCGATCGAGCGCTGGGATTTTATTGCGGCGTGCTGGGTTTTGAATTGATGCAACGCATGAGTTCAGGCGCAGCCTTCATTTCGGCCGGCGGCTATCACCACCACATCGGGCTCAACACGTGGGAAAGCAAAGGCGGAAGACCGCCGCCGTCGGGAACAACGGGGTTGTTTCACACCGCCATCCTTTATCCGAACCGTGCAGCGCTGGCTGATGCGCTGCATCGCGTGATGAGCGCGGGCATTGCCCTTGATGGAGCCAGTGATCACGGTGTCAGTGAGGCGCTCTACCTGCGCGATCCTGACCAGAACGGGGTCGAGCTTTATTGCGACCGGCCCAAGGAGCAGTGGCCGCGCAATCCCGACGGTTCACTGGCAATGTTTACGCAACGGCTCGATATCGATGATCTCCTGCGGCAGCGAGCAACATGATGCTCATGATGAGGACTGTTGATTCTTGAATACTCCGCTTCGGCCGCGCACCAGGATCAGCGCCGCTGCGATCAGCTCCAAAGCGATGCAGGTGTAGAACGGCAAGGCATAACTGCCGGATGCATCGCGCAACAGGCCAATGACGCCGGGGCCGAACGCATAGGTAACCTGGTTGATGGCGGTGATCAGGCTGATCAACACGCCGAACGATCGCGGCTCGAATTCTCCCTGAACGATCAGGGATGGCAGGGTAATCAAATTGCCGACCGAAAATCCGAACAGCGCGCAACACGCGATCAGCACCATTTCATTCCGTGAATTGATGATGATCGCGAGCGCGATCGCCTGGCTTGCAAATGAGATCGCCGAAGCCAGCCGCTGATTGAGGCGGTCGATCACCGTCGAAAATAATACGCGTCCGACCACCGCCATCACCGTCAATAGCGCGACCGCGGTTGCCCCGCGTGCACGGCCGATCACCGGATCGAGAAACGAAATCAGATGAACGATGAATCCGACCTGCGCGAATAGAACAAGCGCGAACGCGATTGTAACGGTGAGAAATCCAACATGACGCAACGCCGCGGCGCGGATGCGCGCTGCCGGGAGCGGCTCCCCAGCGTTCGATCCGGCGGGACTGTTCGGAAGCGGCGGCGGTGGCTCGACGAAAATCAGAATGATAGGGACCATCAACAGGACCATCGATGCTGCTGCGGCGATCATGGCGCCGCCGAATCCGAAGTACCCGATTCCTGTCACCAGCAGCGGTACCCCGACGATGCCGCCAAAGCTGGCGCCGTTCAGCGCGAGACTGATTGCCATGCCGCGCTTTTTGTCGAACCACAGGCCAAGCGTGTTGGTGATGATTGCGAGGCTGGTGCCCGCCCAGCCGAATGCGAGCACCGCGTTGGCAAGATAAAGCTGCCACGGTGCGGTGACCTGCCCGATCATGACGCCGGCTACCGCCATGGCAAATACGCCGCCGATAAGACAGTTGCGCGGCCCATAAGAGCGCACCGCCTCGCTGACAAAAGCAACCAGCACCGCCCCGAATAGATAAAAGAACGTGGTCGCGGATGAAATCAGCGAGGTCGGCCAACCGTGCAGGCGGTGCAACTCGGCGAGATAGACGCTCTGGCCATAAAATCCGAGTCCCCACCCGAACGTCGCCACCAGAAAGCAGACCACGACGATGCGCCAGCCTTGATAGCGGGCCGAGCTCTCGTCGAGGGCGATGTGACCGGGTTGGTTCATGCACGCCTGTTCCTGCGAATCAAAAGTGCAATGCTAACGGGTCCAGGCGCGGCAACGATACGAGCCGCGCCGAAGTGTCGATCCGAAAGCGCGCTCAGGCCTTCGGTCTGGATGGGTCGTAAAAGAACCGTTCGCGAAAAATCCTGTCGCCGCGCCATTCCTGCAACGCGACCTCGTCGATCCGATGCACCTTGCCGGATTTGTCGGTCAGCTCGAAAATCCAGTGGATGGCCACGCGATCGTTCTCCATCACGGACGATACCGCCTTGGAATAGACGTGCGACATCCGCGCAAGCACGGCTCGCTCGTGCGCGACCAGCACGTCACGGCCAAGGCGCGGAGCTGCACCGTTCTCCTGCATGCTGGAGTCCTCGGTATAATACCGCTCGATGGCCCCGGCGTGATCGCCGGATTCCACCGCCGCGATAAATTCATTCAGGCGTTCACGGGTCGGCATGGCTTCTTTCAAACGTTTCGCGCAAAGCCGCAAGCGACTTCAAATGCTCGGATCCGGAAATTCCGACAGCGGCTGCAATCTCGTTTGCCTTCTTGCGAACGACGTGACCCCCAGTACCGCCAGACCAAACAGCACCGGCGGATACACCACCAGATTCACCGCCGACCAGCCGTAATTCGCAAGCAATTGCCCTGACGAGAATGAACCGATCGCCATCGTTCCGAACACCAGGAAATCGTTGAATGCCTGAACCTTGTTGCGCTCCTGCGGCCGATGGGTTTCCAAAACCAGAGCGGAGGCTCCGACGAAGCCGAGATTCCAGCCTACGCCGAGTACAATCAGCGTGGCCCAGAAATGCAGCGCCGTGATGCCGGAAAGACCAACCGTCGCGGCGATCGCCTCCAGTAACAATCCCGTTGCGACCACCTTTGGCGCGCCGAAACGCGCGATCAAGGAGCCGGTAAAGAAACTTGGGCCGTACATCGCAACGATATGCCACTGAATGCCGAAATTGGAATCGCTAAGGGTGAGCCCGCACATCTTCATGGCAAGCGGCGCGGAGGTCATGACCAGGTTCATCATCGGATAAGCCACGATGCCGCAGATGGCCGCGGCGATGAATCGAGGCTTCCGCACGATAGTAAACAATGGTCGGCCACCATGAACATCCGAGGCAGCCGGCTTTGGCGCGTCGACCCCGTACAGGATCAGCATCGCCACCAACGCGACCGCCGCCTGTACGACGAAACTGAATGCGAACAGAGACGGTGCCCAGATATCCATGGTCCACTGCACGAGTTGCGGCCCGAGCACGCCCGCGAATATGCCGCCGGCCATCACCCACGAGACCGCCTTGGGACGAAATGCAGCGCTCGCGCCGTCGGCAGCGGCAAAGCGATAGGATTGCGAGACCGCGCCGTAGAGACCTCCGAGGAAAGTCGCGCAGCAGAACAGCGCAAACGAGCCGTGCAGGATTGCAAACGACCCGAGCAGCCCGGTCAGCACACCGCAGCCGGTTCCGATCATGAAGGCGATGCGGCGGCCATAGGCGCGCGAGATGGCGCCGGTGGGCAGCGTGCCGGCGGCGAGCCCGAGCACATACATCGATAGCGGCACGGTCGCGAGCGACATATCCGGCGCCAGCGCCGCACCGACGATCGAGCCCGTCGCGAAGATCACGGCTGAATTCGCGCCGGTCAGGGCCTGCGCCGCCGCAAGCCGCGCCAGGTTGGAGCGCGCGCGGGCGTCATCGGAAATCTCGTCGGCCGCCGTTAGATCTATCATCCGCTATTCATCCCGTGCGGTAACCCTGCGAGCCGCAACCCGCTAACATTTAAATCACTATGAAGCTGGGGTTCCGCGCGATCAACCGATCCAAACGGGCCGGCGCTATGCATGCGCAGCTATGCCGTGCCGCCGCTTGAATACCAGAGTGAGATTGTTGGCGGGCATTTCGGCGATTTCGATCAGATCAAGACCGACACCGCCCGCCAGCTTTTCCACGTCTTCGATCTCACGCACTCCCCACTCCGGGTTGTTTTCGCGAAGGCTTGCGTCGAACACCGCGTTACTCATGGCCGTGTGCGTGCCATGGCGCTTGAACGGTCCGTACAGGAACAGGCGGCCACCGTCGGTCAGATATCGTCCCGTGCCTGCGAACAGCCCCTCCGCGACCCGCCATGGCGCGATGTGGATCACGTTTGCGCAGAACACGGCCAGCGGCTTCGCGGGGCCATTGCCGTCCTGCATCTCCGGACACCAGTGGGGGTCGGAAAGATCGATTCGTAGCGGTGAACGAATGTTCGGCAACGCCGCATGGGCACGCCAAGCCTCAATGCTCCGAAGATGTTGCTCATTGAGGTCGCTCGGCCACCAGGTGATTTCAGGCAAATGGCGCGCGAAATCGACCACGTGCTGCCCGGTGCCGCTGCCGACTTCGACAACGTCACCTTTGTTCGCCGCCAGGTATCGCTCCAGCACGCTTCGGATAGCCAGATGGTTGCGGTGGTACGCCGGCGCGTCGAGACGGCCATCGGGCTCGACCGGCCGCCCGTCCTTGCCGAATTCGACGACATATTCAGCCATTCAGCCTCACCGAACGCTTCATCAAGGCTTATCCGCTTTGAACTGCGATTGTTCCAGTTCCAGATAAATCCGGTAGGCATTGCCTCGGTTGTTGCTGGCAAACGCCGGCACGTCCCGATAGTTCGACCAGTCGGCCCGTTCGTACGCGACATCGAAATCGATCCAGCTTTGCACGGCCGTGCTCATCATATTGCGGACATACTGAATATAGTCCCGCGTGAAGGCGATCGCCTGTTTCGCCTCGGTCGAGGTTTTGCCGTGGCCGGGAATAATGAATTTCGGATCGAGTTTCGCGACTTCATCCAGCGCACGCAGCCATTGCGTGGTCGAAACGTCCTCACTGTTCATGAAGGGAATCCGGCCGTTCTGCACGATATCGCCGGCGAACAGCACGCCGTCAGGCTCGACCATCATCATGATGTCGCTGGAGGAGTGCGCGGGACCGGCATAAATCAGCGTCAGCCGCGTTTCACCGAGCGTGATCGTCATGCGCTCCTTGAAGGTGATATCGGGCGGTACCACTCGGGTGTTGGCGTCAACCCAGGGAGACAGCGCCGCTCGCCGCTGATCTAGCCTCTGGTTTGCTTTCTCATCGGCCGTTGGCTCGTTGTCCTTGTATTCCCCGGAGCGTTCCTGCGCGACGATAACGGCGTCGCTGTGATCCTTGAACGCCTGCAATCCATAGATGTGATCGGCGTGGTAATGGCTGGCGATCACATAGCGAACTTTCTTGCCGGTGCGCTTCCGGATGTCTTGCAGCAGCGCCCATCCAAGGCTCGGGGTACCCAATGCATCGAACACCACGACCCCTTCGGAAGTGATGACATATCCCGCATTCGACGTGTTGCCTTCGTTGTCCCTGCCGGGAATGCCCGGATTTCCCGTGCTGTACCAGACCGACTTGCCCGGGACCTGCGCGATGCTCAACGGAATCGTCAGAGCCGGATAAGGCGAAGCGGTTTGAGCGGAGACTGCCGCGACCGAGCATGCGGCGAATAATGCGAGCAGGAGGAGACGCCTCACATCATGCTCCCGCAATACATTTCCTTGAGCAGCTGAATCACACGCAAGGCCTTCTTGTCGGCAACACGGTAGTGCAGTGTCTGCGACGTCCTGCGAAACGTCACGAGCCCATCGGCACGCAACCGCGCCAGATGCTGCGACAGCGCGGAGGGACTCAATTTCACCACGCCAACGATCTCGCCGACCGTCATCTCACCGCGCGCGGCCAGGAAGCATAGCACCAACAACCGCTTCTCATTGCCGAGCAGCTTAAGAAGCTGTGCGGCATGGCCGGCCTGTCTTGCGAGTTTCTTCAGATCGGCCGCCTCGCCGGCCTCCATCTTCGTACCGGCTATTGCGGCTGCTCTCATTGTCATTTCCAAAAACGGATTTGTGCGCGCGCGCTTCTCATAGCAGGTTACCTTGCTTTTGATTGTTTAGCATTGACTAAATTAGCATGTCTCGATAGAGAAGAAAACAACAAGACGAGCCGGCGGCGAAGCCGCAAGGGAGGAAACGTGCAGCCCGACGTTTGGCGCAGCATATTGATCGCCTCCAGGCACGCCGACCCGCGTAACTCGATAGGCCGGCGCGGCTTTCTGAAAATCGGGGCAGCGCTGACCGGCGGCATTGCGCTCGGCGCGAATTCCGGCCGCGCGGAACCTGCGTCAACATCGCCGCCCGCCGACCCACCCTGGTCGCAATCGCTCGGCGCCGGTGTAGTGGACCGCCCTTACGGCAGGCCCGCCGATGCTGAGGCCGGTGTCATCCGGCGCAACGTGCCGTGGCTTACGGCCGGCACCGAATCCTCCGTCAGTTTTTCGCCGCTGCAGGACCTGCACGGCATTATCACGCCAAACGGATTGTTCTTCGAACGCCATCACGCCGGACGTCCCGACATCGATCCGGACCAGCATCGGCTGATGATCCATGGCCTGGTAGAGCGCCCGCTAATCCTGAGCATGAACGACATCATGCGCTTTCCTCAGGTCACGCGCATTCACTTTATCGAGTGTCCCGCCAATGGCGGCATGGAGTGGCGCGCAGCGCAAATGAACTCGCTGCAGTTCAATCACGGCATGATCAGCTGCGCGGAATGGACCGGCGTCAGGCTTTCCACATTGCTGGAAGAAACCGGAATAAAAAAGGATGCCAAATGGGCGATGGTTGAAGGCGCGGACGGCGCGCATATGAACCGCAGCCTGCCACTCGACAAGTGCCTCGACGATTGCATTGTGGCTTATGCACAAAACGGCGA
>JAICIT010000023.1 GCA_025960445.1 Bradyrhizobium sp.
GCCGGAGATCCTGAAGATTTATGACAAGCTGATCAAGGAGTGCGGGAAACGCGGCATTTATCCCGGCATCCACTGCAGCGGGGCTGTTGGCGCGACCAAAGCGATCAACATGGGATTCAAGCTCGTCACCTTGTCCAACGAGAGCGGGCTGATGGCGACCTACGCCAAAATGCAGGTGGCGCAGACCCGAAAAGATTCGAACGGCAACGCCTGAAGGCCGGTAGGGAATAACCAGCTACTCTGTTGCCGGTACTTGGCGTTTCATCAAGGAGAAATTGCATGACGCCCGCCGCCGTCATCCGACTGCATCCCGACGATGGCGTGCTGATCGCCCGCGCAAGCCTGCCGGCCGGAACCGTTGTTGCGGCAGGCGTCAGCACGCTGGAGCGCATTCCAGCCGGCCACAAGGTCGCGATCCGGCCGATTGCGCCGGGTGAACCGATCCGCCGTTACGGTCAGATCATCGGTTTTGCCACAGCCCCGATCGCGCCGGGGCAGCACGTCCATACGCAGAACTGCGGCATGGGCGATTTCGCAAAGGACTATGCCTTCGGGGCCGACGTCACGCCGACGCCGAACTTCGATCTGCCGGCAAGCTTCGATGGAATTCGTCGGCCCGACGGCCGCGTGGCGACGCGCAACTATATCGGCATTCTCACATCGGTGAACTGCAGCGCGCACGTCGCTGGCATCATCGCCGATGCCTTCAAGAAAAATCCGTTCACCGGTGACAACCCGCTAGCGGATTTTCCGAATGTCGATGGCGTGGTGGCGCTGACCCACAAGACCGGCTGCGGCATGACCCAGGACGAGCCGTTGACGATTCTGCGCCGCACGCTGGGTGGTTATGCGCGCCACGCCAACTTCGCGGCGGTCGTCGTGCTCGGATTGGGTTGCGAGGTAAACCAGATTGGCGGGCTGATGAAAGAGCAGAAGCTCGCCGGGCGCCTGCGCGAACTGGAAATTCAGGAAATTGGTGGGACGCGAAAGACCGTGGAAGCCGGTGTGGCCTTTGTGCGGGAAGCCCTTCACGACGCCAACAAGGTGACGCGCGAGCCGGTGTCCGCCAGTGAACTCACGGTTGCGTTGCAATGCGGTGGGTCCGACGGCTATTCGGGCGTCTCCGCCAATCCCGCGCTCGGCGCGGCAAGCGACCTGCTGGTTCGGCACGGCGGCACCGTCATTCTCTCGGAAACGCCGGAGACTTATGGCGCCGAGCATCTGTTGACCCGCCGCGCGGTGAGCCGCGAGGTCGGCGAGAAGCTCGTGGCGCTGATGCGCTGGTGGGAGGAATACACTGCGCGGGAAGGCGCCGAAATGAACGCCAATCCCAGCCCCGGCAACAAGGCGGGCGGGCTCACCACGATCCTGGAAAAATCGCTTGGAGCGATGGCCAAGGCCGGCAGCACCAACCTGGTTGATGTAGTGAACTATGCGGAAGCCGTCACAAAGAAGGGTTTCGTGTTCATGGATACGCCGGGTTACGACCCGGTTGCGGCGACCGGACAGGTGGCGGGTGGGGCTAATCTCGTCTGCTTCACTACGGGCCGGGGCAGTGTGTTCGGGTGCAAGCCCGCGCCTTCGATCAAGCTCGCGACGAATTCGACGATGTATCGGCGCATGGAAGATGACATGGACGTCAACTGCGGCACCATCCTGGATGGCGATGAAAGCGTGCAGCAATGTGGCCAGCGCATTTTCGAACTGATGCTCAAGACTGCCTCAGGCCAGCCGACCAAGAGCGAGAGTTTTGATTTTGGCGGCGCTGAATTCGCGCCGTGGGTGCTCGGCGCGACGATGTAATCCCTGCTCCGCTCGCGAAGTAGGATTGCCGGGCGCGAATTCTCAGCCCGCCGCCGCGATGCGCGTGGTATCGCCGTGCTGGCCCTCCAGCGGATCCGCGCGCAAATTATGAAAAAATGCATCGACCTCGCGCGACAGCGTGTCCGCCGTTGAGGTCAGCTCGCTTGAAGCGGAAAGCACGGATGCGGCCGCCTTGTTGGTCTCGCCGATCGCCGCGCTGAGCGAACCGATATTGGAAACCAGGGTTTCGTTGCCCTGCGCGGCCGATTGCGCGTTTGCCGAGATTTCGCGGGTCGCCGCGTCTTGTTGGCCGACTGCCCCTGCAATATTGGATGTGACATCATTGATATCGCGCACCGCGCTGCCGATTTCGCGCACCGCATCGACAGCGTTGCGCGTCGATGCCTGAATCAGGCTGACGTTCTGGCCTATTTCGGACGTTGCTTTCGCGGTCTGTTCGGCCAGTGCTTTGACCTCATGCGCGACCACCGCGAAGCCGCGGCCCGCCTCGCCGGCGCGCGCGGCTTCGATTGTGGCATTGAGCGCCAGCAGATTGGTTTGTTCGGCGATGGTCTGGATCAGGTTGAGCACGCCGTCGATGCGCTGGGTCGCAGCGGCCAGGCTTTCGATTTCCGCCACCGATTTCTCGGTGCGCAGGCCCGCCTGTTCGACGACGCTCGCGGACTGGCGAACCTGTCGGCCGATTTCCTCCACTGACGCGGACAGCTCCTCCGCCGCGCCGGCTACGGCGTTCACATTGCTGGAAGCCTGTTCGGTCGCACTGGCGGCGGCGACCGCACGGCCGTTGGCATCAGATGCCACCTGGGTGATGGACCGGGCGGTGTCGCGCATCGCCGACGCATTCTCGGTCACCGCGCGCAGCACATCGCCGATAGCGCCACGGAACTTCTCGACTGAGGCTTCAATGTGACGGGCTCGTTGTTCGCGCGCGGTGGAGTCTTGCACAACCTGCGAGTTGAGATTGCGGTTGCGGTCCATTGCCTCCTGGAAAATCTGAATGGCCCTCGCCAATGCGCCGATCTCGTCGGCTCGCCTGGTATGCGGAACTTCCACATTCTCCTCGCCTTCGGCCACTCGCTTGATGGTCGCGGTGATGACCGAGAGCGGCTGCGCGACGGATCGCGAGATGATCAGGACGCCGACGCCGACCACGATCAGGGTGAGGGCGCCGAGACCGGTCAGCAGAAACGCCATGATGCGGTTGATATCGCCCTGTCGCGCGATCTGGGTGGCGCGCTCTGCATACACTTTCGAAAGCGCTTCCAGATCCTTGTTGAGAGCGGAACGTACGGTGCGATTGGCGTCATTGTCGCCCCATTCACGCCCTGCGGCTCCGCTAATCTCAACACCGCGACGAACCAGCTCCTTGCGAAAGTCGACGAACTGCTCGATTCGCTTCTTGAAGACTGCGAACTGCTCGGCGTCATCTGTCTGGACGATGCTCTCCCAGTTCTTGACCACCGCGAGGATCTGCTCGTTGAACTTGAGAAGCCCGTCGCCGTATTTTTTTACAACGGCTGGCTCGGACGACATGTAGACGCCGCGCGATTCCATCACGACTGCATAGACCAGCGAATTGACGCGCTCGACGTTCAGTGCGGCAAGGTTGGCGGTCTCGATGGCCGCGGTGAGCTCGGCGTTGCGCCGGGTGTTGTAGTGGGACAGGACCGCAATCGCCGCGGTCAAAAATGCAATCAGCGCGAATATCGAATAGAGCTTGGCCGCGAGGGAAAGCCGGGAACCTGTGGCATAGGAAGAAGAGGGGTTGGCGGACTTCGACATTTACGGGCCTTGCACGGTCTCGAGAGGACCGGTCAGCGACGCCGGCCGTTCAAAAAAGCATGCAAAATGTTCGTGTATAAGTGATTAAATTTTATCTGATTTGCTCCGTACCTGATGGCGTTTTCTTCGCGCATCGAGGCTGCGGGAGTCGGCGGCATTCAGAAATTTACGAAGTAAAACAACCCCTTGGATGAACATGCTGAGTCAAAGGACTCCGGGTTTAACTCGGACACGGCCGGCGAGCATGAAGTTGGAATTGCACTTCAGCCGCTGCGGCAACAGTAATTCCCTGCAGGCAAATCCTGGCGCGGATAGTTTGGTCCACCTGCTAGTCTAGCGTGCCGCCGATTGCGGGAGCCGCCATGGTCTATCGCCACACCATCAATGCGACCGGTTATGTCTTCGCTGATTTGCGCGATCTGCTGGCCAAGGCGACGCCACCGCGCTCGGGCGACCGGCTGGCCGGGATCGCGGCGGAGACAGCGGAGCAAATGATAGCGGCGCGGATTGCGCTCGCCGACGTTCCACTCAAGCAATTCCTGCAGGAACCCGTGATTCCCTATGAAGACGATGAAATCACGCGGCTGATCATCGATACTCACGATCTGCCGGGCTTTGCGGGGATATCGTCGCTGACCGTCGGCGAGTTTCGCGACTGGCTTCTGTCCGATGCGGCAACCACGGAAGCTCTCAACAGTTTGTCGCGTGGCCTCACCCCGGAAATGGTGGCGGCCGTTTCCAAACTGATGCGCAATCAAGACCTCATCCTGGTCGCGAAGAAATGCCAGGTAACCACCCGATTTCGCAACACGATCGGATTGCGTGGGTGCATGAGCGCGCGGCTGCAGCCCAATCACCCGTTTGACGACCTCAAAGGCATTACTGCCTCGATCCTAGACGGCATCCTGCTGGGATCAGGCGATGCCTGCATCGGCATCAACCCGGCAAGCGATGATCCCGCTGTCATCAGCGGACTTGTGCAGTTGCTGGACGATATTATCGGGCGGCTGCGGATTCCAACGCAAAGCTGCGTGCTGACGCATGTGACCACGACGCTCGGCTTGATCGAACGCGGCATGCCGGTTGACCTGGTGTTTCAATCCGTTGCTGGCACCCAAGCTGCCAACCGGAGTTTTGGTGTTGATCTGGCTTTGCTGAGGCAAGCTCATGAGGCGGGACTCTCATTGCGGCGCGGCAGCGTCGGCCGCAATGTCATGTACTTCGAAACCGGGCAGGGGTCCGCGTTGTCCGCCAACGCCCATCACGGCGTCGACCAGCAAACCTGCGAAGCACGCGCATATGGCGTCGCTCGCGCCTTTGATCCGCTTCTGGTCAATAGCGTCGTCGGCTTCATCGGCCCGGAATATCTTTACGATGGAAAGCAGATCATCCGCGCCGGACTGGAGGACCATTTCTGCGGCAAGCTGCTCGGCCTGCCGCTTGGAGTGGACGTCTGCTACACCAACCATGCCGAGGCCGATCAGGACGACATGGATAATCTTCTGACCCTGCTCGCGGCGGCCGGCGTCACCTTCATCATGGGAGTGCCGGGAGCGGACGACGTGATGCTGAATTACCAGTCAACCTCGTTCCACGACGCGCTTTATGTCCGCGATCTGTTCGGCCTCAAGCGGGCACCGGAATTCGATCAATGGCTGTTTCAATCCGGCCTTGCCGATGCCTCTTTTCGGCTGTCGGCCAACCCCGCGTTGCTGCCCGATTTTGCGTCACGGCTGATTGCCTGAGCACGCAAAATCCCCCCGGGGCCGCTCGGTCGCAGGCAACCTTTCCAGCATCAGCGGGTTGGACGGTTGCCACAATCTTGAGGAAATCATAGCTGACCGCTGACAAGCGTGCTTAGCTTTGTTCCAGGTCTTACCGGATATCGCGAGGAAATCTGATGAGAGCTGAAGGCATTGACACAGTACGGCGTATCCTGTGCGTGTTTCCGCGTTATACTTCATCGTTCGGCACGTTCGAATATGCCTACCCCTTGACCGACGGTGTCGAGGCGTTCATGCCGCCGCAGGGATTGCTGTTGATCGCGGCCTACTTGCCCGCGAACTGGCCGGTGCGTTTCGTCGACGAGAATATCCGCCCCGCCACGGCCGACGATTTCCAGTGGGCTGAAGCGGTGTTCGTTAGCGGTATGCATATTCAGCGGCAGCAGATGAACGATATCTGTCGCCGGGCGCATGCGTTCGATCTGCCCGTTGCGATCGGAGGTCCTTCGGTCAGCGCCTGTCCCGACTACTATCCCTCTTTCGATTATCTCCATGTCGGCGAACTTGGCGATGCAACCGACCAACTGATCGCCACACTGGCACGAGACTGCTCGCGGCCGCCGCAACAGGTCGTGTTGAACACCGCTGATCGTGTCGCGATGACCGAATTTCCGATTCCGGCCTATGAGCTCGCGGACGTAAAAAGATATTTTCTCGGCAGCATTCAGTATTCCAGCGGCTGTCCGTATCAGTGCGAATTCTGCGATATCCCGGGCCTCTATGGTCGCAATCCACGATTGAAGACCCCACAGCAGATAACCGCCGAGCTCGATAAGTTGCTGGAGTGCGGCGTGACCGGTTCGGTTTATTTCGTCGATGACAATTTCATCGGCAACAGAAAGGCGGCACTTGAGCTTCTGCCCCATCTGATCGAATGGCAAAAGAAGACCGGCTACGTGATCCGGTTCGCCTGCGAGGCGACGCTCAACATCGCCAAGCGGCCGGAAATCCTGGAAAAGATGCGCGACGCGTTCTTTGTCACGATCTTCTGCGGGATCGAAACGCCGGACCCCGATGCGCTCAAGGCCATGCACAAAGACCACAACATGATGGTGCCGATTTTGGAAGGCGTTCGCACTATCAACCATTACGGGATGGAGGTCGTCTCTGGCATCATCATGGGGCTGGATACCGACAAGCCGGAAACCGGCGAGGCATTGCTCGCCTTTGTCGAAGAATCCAAGATTCCGCTCCTGACCATCAATCTGCTGCAAGCGTTGCCCAAGACCCCGCTATGGGATCGTCTCGCGCGCGACAACCGGCTGGTCGATGATGATGCCCGCGATTCGAACGTCGATTTTCTGCTGCCTTATGAGCAAGTGGTTGAGTCCTGGCGCATGTGCATGGAGCGCGCGTTCGAGCCGGAAAAGCTATATGAGCGCTTCCAGTATCAGGTCGATTTCACCTATCCCAACCGGCTGAAGGTGCCGGTGACGCCTGAGCAAAAGACCTGGGCCAACATCAGGCGTGGCCTGATCATGCTTCGGAATATATTCTGGAAAGTCGGCGTGCTCAGCGACTACCGCAAGGTGTTCTGGAAGTTTGCGTTGCCGAGGTTGCGGCATGGTGACATCGAGGGCCTTATTTCGGTGGCAACGATCTCGCATCACCTGATCATGTTCGCGCGCGCGGCTTGCACCGGCCGACAGAACGCCTCAAACTATTCGATGCGATTGCGGGAGGCCGCGGTTCCCGCCGAGTAAACAGAATGAAGTCGCCGGCAGGTTCGCATTCTGTCTCGGAGCTACGTCGTTTGACCCCGGCGCGGGTCGGGCTTGGCCGCGCCGGCGGAAGCCTACCGACCGAGGCGCTGCTGGAATTTATGCTCGACCATGCACGCGCGCGCGATGCGGTTCATGCCGCGTTCGATGTGCAAAGGTTGATCTCAGGCCTGAACGATGTGGGGCTCGAGGCGCTGGAGGTCTGCAGCCGCTCGCGCGAGCGACAGGACTATCTCGGACGTCCCGATCTCGGGCGGTCACTCGATCAGTCCTCAAGGGAAGCGCTGGTGAGCCGGAAAGGCGACCCTTGCCAGGTTGCTATCATTCTCGGCGATGGGTTGTCGCCGACCGCCGTGAATGCCCATGCCATCGGCGTGGTCAACTTCCTCATTCCGAGACTGGCCATTGATCAGATCGATATCGGTCCCGTGGTGGTCGCGCGAGGAGCACGCGTTGCGTTGGGCGATGAAATCGGCGCTCTTCTTCGCGCGCGAATGATGGTGATGTTGATCGGCGAGCGGCCGGGATTGTCGGCCGCCGATAGTCTCGGAGCGTACCTGACGTTCGCACCGAAGATTGGCCGTACCGATGCCGACCGCAATTGCGTTTCCAACATCCATGGCGCGGGCCTCGGCTACGAGGAAGCGGCTTTCAGGATCGCGTGGCTGATTCGCGAGGGTCTGGCCCGCGAAGTGACGGGAGTCCGGCTCAAGGACGAAAGTGGCGAATACAAATCGCGATCTATTGCGGGACTATCGCGCTGGTCTGACAAACCGCAGGTATAAGTCCGGCGCGCGCCCTACGCGCGGCTTTTCCGCGCAGGCGTGCGCTTGCGAGAACGCTGCAGGACCTGCTACACCTGTCGCAAATTAATTTGTCGCATGTTTTCAAAGGCTAGCCCCGACAGCCAGGGCCTACTTGAGGCCCCATTCGCGCCCGGGAATTAAGGCTATATGTGTTGAGCGAATGTGAGGACGGGATAAGGCATGCTCGAAAAGAACGACGACAGTAAGGTCCACGTCGAGAAGGTCGAGCAGCGGCCAACCGCGAGCATCGCCTTCGGGCTGGAACGGATCGGCCTGATTGCGATTCAGGCGCCGATCCTGTCCTGCATCATTCTTGTGGCGCTGATTGTCGGGGCGATCTTCGGCATTGAGCGGATCAAGATCGACGATTCGCTGAGCCAGTTGTTCCGGTCGAATTCCAAGGAATACCGTCAATACGAAGCGGAAACAAAGCGCTTCCCCGCGACCGAATTCGACGTGCTCGTGGTTGTCGAAGGCAAGACGCTGCTTGCCCGCGAAAATCTGGAGAAATTGCGTGAGCTCGTGACCGATCTGCAGTTGGTCGACGGCACACGCGGATTGATTTCTTTATTCTCCGCGCGCCAGGCGCCAGCGCCAGGCAAGCTGCCCGCCGCGCTGTTCCCGCCGGACCTTCCAACCGGCGCCGAGTACGACAAGTTTATCGAAACCGTCAAATCCAATGAGATCATTCGCGGCAAGCTGCTGTCCGAAGACGGCACGCTGGCGCTGATTGTGCTGTCGCTCGAGCCCGAAGTTGTCTCCGGTAACAAACTCGGTCCAACAATCGGCGAGATTCGCAAGTTGATGGCGACCGACCTTGCGGGCAGCGGGCTGAACGCCGAGTTGTCGGGCGTTCCGGTTATGCAGCTTGAGATCCGCAACGCGGTCGAACGCGACGGGCTGACTTACAACGTGCTGGGGATCCTGGCCGGCTGCGTCATCGCCATCGTTTTCTTCCGCAAGATATCATTCATGGTGGTTGCGGCCTTCCCGCCGATGATAGCGATTTTGCTCGCGCTCGGTGGACTCGGGTGGGCCAATTTCAATCTCAACATGTTCTTGAACGTGATGACGCCGCTGATCATGGTGATCAGTTTTTCGGATTCGATGCAGCTGACGTTTGCGGCGCGCGACCGCCTGATTGCAGGCCAGGACAAATTCACTGCGTTCAGGAATGCGGTTCTGGTGGTAGGCCCAGCTTGCGTCCTCACGCATGGCACCGCCGGGATATCGTTTATTGCCCTGCAATTCTCCGATTCCGACCTGATCCGCAAATTCGGCGAGGCGGGGCTTGCAGCCACTATCATTGCGCTGCTGGCAGTGCTGTCGCTGGTACCTGTATTCGGGGTGCTGTTCGTGCGGAACGAGCGGGTCTTCGCCGTAAAATTCCAGGGCGCTGACGCCGGCGTGCAGATGTTGCGCAATTTTTGCTATTGGATCGCTGTGCGCATGGTCAGCCGGCCCGGCCTCTTCAGCCTGCTCGCGGTGCTGTTGGTGGGAGGCCTAGGGGTCATATACGCAAACCTCGAGCCACGATATCGGTTGGCCGACCAGGTCCCGGATAAGCAACAGGCGGTGGCCGCAAGCGGGCGCCTGGATGCCAAGCTGACCGGCGCCAATCCGATCGATGTGCTGATCGAATTTCCGAAGGGCGCCTCGTTGTATGCGCCCGAAACACTGCAGACCATCGCCGATGTCCACGCCGCCGTTGAGAAACAGGCTGGCGTTGGCAACGTCTGGTCACTGGAGACGCTGCGCCGATGGCTCGCCGAAAAGGCCGGCAGTTCCGACGTGGCGACGCTGAAGGAATACGTCAACCTGATTCCGGAGCATCTGGTACGCCGCTTCATTTCCGCCGATCAGGATGCGGTGGTCGTGTCGGGTCGGGTACCGGATCTGGACTCCAGCGAAATTCTTCCCGTGGTCGAGAAGCTTGATCATGCGCTGGACGCCGTGCGCAAGCAGCATCCCGGTTTCGAGATTTCCGTCACCGGATTGTCGGCAATTGCGGCCCGCAACAGCGCCAACATGATCGAGAAGCTCAACCGCGGACTTACCATCGAGTTTGCTCTGGTAGCCATTTTCATCGGGCTGGCGTTCCGTTCCGTGGTGGTGATGTTCTCCTGCATCCTGCCCGGCATTTTCCCGGTGGTGCTATCCGGCACGGTACTGTGGCTGCTCGGGGAGGGGCTGCAGTTTGCCAGCGTGGTGGCGCTGACGGTGTCTTTTGGTTTGGGGCTGAGCGCGACGATCCACTTCCTCAACCGGCTGCGGCTTGAGAGCACGCCCGGCATCAGTTCCGAATTGGCTGTCGAGCGTGCAACCGTACTCGTGGGTCCGGCACTGATCCTCACCACGGTGGTGCTCGCCTGCGGTCTTGTGGTGACCGTGTTCTCCGACCTGCCGTCGCTGCGATTGTTCGGCTGGCTAAGCGCCTTTGCCATGGTGGCAGCATTAATCGCGGATCTCTTTATCCTGCGACCGACCGCGATGTTCCTGATCAACCTCTCGCAGCGGCTTCGCGGAATCTTTGGAGGCCCAAAACCGGCCGACGAAACCCGCGCGAAAAGTTAGGGCGTTTCGAGCGAAGTGGACGCCGGTTCGCGTGAAGAAAACGCCCGATTCTGATTCAATCAGGATCGGCGGCTAGCTCTTCACCATCGTAATGGTCACGCCTCTGATCTCGCCCTTGGAATTGATCTGTACGGTTTGTTTGTTGCCGTTGGTCTTGAGCGACAGGTTGGCGGCGAATCCGTTGGCCTCGACAAATACGTCGATCTGACCGCCGCCGGCCGTGCCCTGCAGATCGCCGAAGATGTTGCGGCTGGCTTCGCTCCATCGACCGGAAATGCGATCGCCCTGGCTGGTCACATCGCTGGTCAAATCGAATTTGTAGCTATCGCTGGCGCAGCGCAAGTTCTGCTTCAGGCCGAGACCACTACCATCCACCTTATAGTCGGCTTTGCAACGAATCCGCTCGGTGGTCCCATCCGAAAGCGCGACCGTGCCGTTCCCGGACCATGCGCCGTTAAAGCCGGCAAACGGGCCAGACTGGGCATAGCTCGCTGAAAGGGACAGCATGAGCGCGGCCCCGACGCCTGCAGCCCTGACACCCTGCGCAAACAAACTGGACCCAAACCGTTTCATCACCTTTTTCCATCCATTTCGACGTCTATTGGGGATACGTCGCGCCGCATCGAAGTTTAGTGTCGGCCGTATAGCTTTGGTTCAAGCGAAACTCATGCCCACTTGAGCTTCGCTGCCGGGTTGGACACGTAGTCCCACAATGAAATCCTTCCCGCGAACCGCATTCTGGCGAAATCAAATTGCCCCGAATTTTGGTCGATTTACAGCACCGCTAACTTAGTTGCTCGCCCGGCGCCGCCGCAACGGCCAATCGCGAATAAATATCCAGGAAAATAAGCGTGGAAATCCGCGCGAGGTTTGCTCGGCTGCGAAATTGGAACTGTGACCGCCGCAAATTTGGCCGCATTTAGCAGTGCCTTTGGTCTCCTCGTTGCTGCGATATGCGGCGTCTATCATCCGAATCTTCGGTCCCGGTCGTGCCTTGCGTCATGAGGGATTGGAATTCTTTGCCCTTGGAACAAAGGAACACGATGCGTAAATCCTTCCTGGCGCTCATCCTGGTGTCGTTGTCGGCTGCCACCGCCGCTAGCGCGCAACCGCAGCCGCAACGCAGTGGCACGCCGGCCGAGCAGGCGGCCTGTTCGCGCGACGTCCAGCGGCACTGCCGTCCGGTCATTGATCAGGGCGATTTCACGATTTTGGCCTGCCTTCAGGAACATCGTCCCAAGCTGAGCAAGGCCTGCGACCAGGTGCTAAAGGACCACGGCCAATAGGCACTGGCGGCCTTCGCTCACGCTCGGCGCATTAGGCCGTTTGGTCGCCCTTCGGGCGCTACACGACCGCGCCGGAAAAGGCTGATAGGATTGGTTTTGGGATCGTATTCCCCTATATGGGGTTTGCGATCCGTTCGCATGCGCGGTAGCACCGCGAGCGATTCAGCCATTGTTTCAAGTGAATGTAGCCAACTTTTCATGATCAGCGCGAGCGAACTGCGGTCCGGCAAGACGCATCGGGACGAGAACTTCCCGGTGGCTTCCTGGATCATTCATCCGCGTCACCGCGGGCTGATCCTGGCGTTCTACAATTTCGTCAGAACCGCGGACGATATCGCCGATCATGACTCCCTTGGCGAGACCGAGAAGCTTCGGTATCTCGACCTCCTCGAAGCAGAACTGCTGGGCAACGGCGATAGCCAGCCCGAGGCGGTGAGGCTGCGGCACGCACTTGCTCAGCGTTCGATGCCGCCACGCCATGCTCTGGATGTTCTGACGGCTTTCCGCATGGACGTGTCCAAGCTTCGTTATGATAACTGGGACGAAGTGATCCATTATTGCCGATACTCGGCCATGCCGGTTGGGCGCTTCATGCTCGATGTTCATGGCGAAAGCCAATCGACCTGGGCGGCATCCGACGCGCTGTGCGCTGCCTTGCAAATCAACAATCATCTGCAGGATTGCGGCAAGGACTATAGAAATCTCAATCGCGTGTATCTGCCGCGCGATGCGCTGGCTGCCGCAGGAGCCTCCGTGGAGGAGCTCGGGCGCGAGCGGGCATCCCCGCAGCTTCTGCGGTGCTTGCATTCGCTGGCCGCGCGAACCCAAGGCTTGCTTGATGAAAGCAAATCGCTCAGCACCGAAGTAAGGGATTTTCGGCTCGGGCTTGAGATTTCAGTGATACAGGCGTTCGCCGACAAGATCGTTGTTCTCTTAAAGGCGCGCGATCCGCTGAGCGAGAGAGTTCATCTTGGTCCAATCGAACTGCTCGCCCAGAGCCTTGCCGGAGTGGCCAGCGAAATGGCCCGGCGCGCGTCGGGACGACGGAGCGTCTCCAAGCC
>JAICIT010000024.1 GCA_025960445.1 Bradyrhizobium sp.
ATCAACAAGAGAGGCGTCAAAATGCACGACGCGACGCTAGCACACAGAATGTCGATCGCACGCCGAAAGCCGATATGCATCGGAAGGGACGGCCCGGAAAGCCGGTCCGCGGTGCGCACGCTCATGCGATTGCCTCCGCCCGGGTCCGCGTAGCTAGTGCGCCGATAAGACAACTCACGACCAGTTCGACTTTATCGGGCGTCATTTGAGGATGAAGCGGTAACGTGAGCTCCCGTTGGGCGAATGCCTCGGTTCGCGGCAAATGACAGTTTGGATAGAGATCATTGTAAAATGTCAGGCGATGTACAGGGGGATAATGGATGGTGGTCTGAATACCGACCCTGCGGAGCCGATCTATTACGGCCTGTCGCCTGATTGCGGCGGGAAGGACCACCGGCATCAGATGGTGCGCCGATTGCCGCCAATTTGCGAATGGCACTATCACCGAACTGCAGAGCTCTGCAATGAGCTTGCGATAGTGCAGCGACAGACGTCCCCTGATGGCATTCCATTCGTTCAATCTCTTTAACTGTACTAGGCCAACGGCGGCTCGCAACTCGTCCATGCGGTAGTTGAATCCGAGTATCGTCACATCGTAATCCGGGCGACGACTTGTGAGGCGCTGGCGTGTGGTGCTTGTCATGCCATGAGACCGTGCTTGCCTGATCCTTTCCCTCAATGCACGGTTGCGTGCGATGATTGCGCCGCCCTCCGCGGTGGTCATGTTCTTGTTGCCATAGAAGCTGAATGCCGCCGCCTCTCCAAACGTCCCGGCCAGGGGCAGCCCCGGCGCATGCGCGGCGTCCTCGATCAAGAGTAACCGCTTCCTGCGAGCAAAAGCCTGCCAGGCCTCGCGATCCGCTAGATAGCCGCCAAAATGAACAATGATCACGGCTTTGGTTCTTGCCGTACACTTGGCTTCGGCCTCTTCCAGCGACATTAAAGGAAGTGCTAGCGAGTCAATATCGACGAAGACCGGTCGTGCGCCTACGTACAGAACGCTGTTGGCGGTGGCGACGAAGGTTAAGGACGGAACAAGAACTTCATCGCCCGGCCCGATGCCGAGCGCATGCAAGATGAGATGGAGGGCGGCAGTGCAGGAGCCGACGGCCACCGAATCCTCGGCGTCATGCAGCCGAGCGAACGATTGCTCCAATTCACGAACTCGCTCTCCCATGGTAATCCAGCCGCCGTCGATTACGGCGTCCAAGGCTATCTTTTCTTCTGGCCCCAAAACTGGCTCTGATACCAATAGCATCTGCTTGTCTTGACCGGTTTATGCCAAAGCGACCGTCGGGAGATGCCGTTCAGGCTGCGTGCTAGCCGCAAATACGGCCGACTGCTCGTCCCATGCGACATCCTGAGCTTTGAGGAAGTCCTCTGCGCGGCCGATGTCGAGCCACATGCCGCTGTGTTTGAAGACGTTGATACATGCGCCCTCCTCCAGCATCTGGAACATCAAATCGTCAAAGCCAAATGGAATGCCCGATGGAATGCGGTCGAGTACCGCCGGATCCATAAGGTAAATACCCATGCTGACAAGATGCGACACCTCAGGTTTTTCTCGGAATTCTGTTACACGTCCCGCCCTTTCATCGATCACGCCGAAGTCCATCTTCATAGCCCGCGTGGCCGTGGCGATCGTAAGAATGCTCTGATGACCGCGATGATAGTGCACGAATTGGTTCAGGCTAAGATCAGTGAGCACGTCGCCGTTAAGTACTAGGAACGGCGCATCCAGATGCTCGCGCAGGAGTGACAATGGGCCCATCGTTCCGAGCGGTTCTAGCTCCTGCGTATAATTGAGCCGCATGTTCCACTGACTGCCGTCGCCGCAGACGCTACGAATGAGGTGACCCAGGTATCCGGTGGTGATGAAAACCTCTTTAATCCCGTTCCGTCTGAGCCATTTGAGCAAAAGCTCCAGCACCGGCCGCGATCCGATCGGCAGAAGTGGTTTAGGCAAGATTGATGTATGCGGGCGCAAACGCATGCCCTTTCCGCCGCATTGGATGACAGCTTTCATTTGATCCTCCCGATGGCTCGATATTTGCACACCTCAAGCCCGCTGCTCGTTAATCTGATCCAAGACCGCGATCGACTTAGGCGAGATTCACAAAGCGCTCGTGCAAAGAGAGATACAAACCTGTCTGAATGGCGCCTCGGCATGTGTCACCTTGGGGGCCCTGAGGGAGGGAGTTTATCGGTGCAAGCGTCACGCTGAATGACTAAACCGGCTTATGATCTAAAATCGTTTAGAGGCCACGTCGCTATTGATGACTGCCCTAAAGTAGTAGGCGTCCATTTGACCGAATGAAGGTGGTCGCCGTCGCACGATCTATGCCTGGGCCGGTGGCCACAACCGCCCCGGTTGGCGTGACAGCAGCTGATTGCGCATGCTGACATGTCGATGCGTGAGATCGACGTAGGTCCGCCACCCGGGTTATCTCGCGCGATATACCCCTTTTATGCACAAGAGCCGCTGCACGCGTTGTGATAATGATGCGGCGGTGCTTGCGAGTTCTGGTTCGGCGAGAAGTAGGAGGGATCCTGGCGTTGAGCTCGACTCCTTTCCTGCAACGGAGGCTACGATCTTCCGCTGCCGCTCTTTCTGGCACATTGGGCGCGGCAGTTGCGAAGGCGAGGAGCGCTCTTTGCGCAACGTCACTGCTGGCCGCGTCCGGTTTTGGCGCGCTGGCATTTGACCAACTGGCGACAACTCCGATCGTTGTCGCACCACCGATGCCTCGCCCCGATTATCTTAAGGCGGTGACCGACCCGCTCCTTGGCACGGGTTTGGTCCGTATCACGAAACCAGGGCAGCTGCTTGCTCCAGGTATTGCCTGCCAGCCAGCCTATTGTCGGCACCGGTACTCAAGCACGCAGGCGTGGAACGCCGATCAGAGCCTGTTGGCGATCAATGACGGCTGTGATGGGATCTGCTTTCTGGACGGCAGAAGTTACGAACCGGCCTTTCATCGCCGCACAGGCGATGACTGCAAGTGGCACCCGAGCGATCCTGTGCTGATGATCTGCATATCCCGTCGCGAGATCTATAAGTGGGCGCCGCGGAGCAACGCGACGGCAGTCGTCTATGCTCCTGCCGATTATGCCAACATCCAGTTCGGACCTAACAAGGGAAATTTGTCGCGTGACGGCAATCGGCTAGCAGTGGTTGCTACGAACGCCGCTGGCGTGCTCGTGGCCTTCGCCTATGATCTTTCAACAAGGAAGAAGTACCCCGATATCAATCTTGGCAAGCTCCCCGGTACCCACGCATACTGCGGTATCTCGCCCTCCGGACGTTACGTTTACTGCTTCCACAGAATGGATGACGGCACCGAGGTCACGTACATCTTCACTCTCGACGGAGCTCAGGTCCAGCACTGGACTGAGCATCACCGCCCTGGTCATGGCGATATGGCGATCGATGAGGACGGCAGCGATGTCTATGTGGGCATCAGCAAGGCCGATCCTGACAAGTGGCATGTCATTAAGCGTCGGCTTGCAGATGGTAAGGTCACTGATCTGGCGCCGGCCGGCTACGGCACTCACGTCTCCACGCGAAATGTCAACCGGCCAGGCTGGGCCTTCGTGAGCTACGAAGGAAGCTATTCCAAGCTGCTCGGGAGCCCGGGTTATGCACCATTCTACCAAGAAGTTGTCGCGCTCCGGATCGACGGCAGTGGCGAGGTCCGGCGCATCGCGCTGACACGCAATGCCAAGAGCGACTATTATAGTGAGACCCACGCTTCGCCCTCCCCTGACGCTTCGCAAGTGATTTGGTCCAGCAACTGGGGCGAGCCCGGGGGACCGGTTGCGGACTACGTCACTCGGCTGTCGTGGCCTCGATCATCGACCATGGAATGAAGTCTCACGGCGACGCAGCCACACAAGAAGGCCATCGCTACGGAATATTCCGGACGATCCACGGCCCTAAGCGATTTGCGAGTGGCAACGGCATCTTTTTCCAGCAACGGACGGCGAGCGCATATTTCGGATTGTTGGCGCTAAATTCCGGTAGCTCGCTTCCGGAGGCCAGCCAATAATACCAGAATAACGAGCGCACCTCGGGGTTCCATTGCATTTTGAACCGAAACGTCCCGCCATCGATCGAACACCGGCCCAGGTTCAATTCACGGACACCGGACCTGCAGGCCCACTGAATGGCATTCCAGTACAAATATTCGTTCATAAAAAACGAGGACTGCGAGTAATCTGAGCAGATCCAGGGGAGCTCTACCCTTTCACCACGACGCACGGCAATTGCTCCCGCCGCTGGCTGTCCTTTCCGGCGCACCATCAGCAGCGTCGCATCGTTGGCGAACTGGAGAATGTTCTGAAAGAAAGCTCGGCCGTAAACCGGCGTACCTAGATCGCGCATATTCAGGCCGAACACGCGATAGAAGTCGTCGAGCTCCTCGGCCGCTCCCACCGAAAACGTAGCCCCGGATCTCTCGGCCTTGCGCACCTTACCCCGCAGGCGAGAACTCAAACCGGCCCAGTGCGTGCCAGCATCGGCGTCTAGCGGAATGACGAGCGCGGCTTTGTGCTGCCGCAGCTTCCATCCCGCCTCTGTACATTTCCCCGTGGCGAACGCCTGCCGCAGCTCGATATGATGCGCTCCTCTCTTTGTTGCCAGGTCTGCGGCGGCCGTCGCCAGCGCCGCCTCGTACTCCGGCCCGTCGGCCAGAATGCCGCCATAGTCGAGAAACGGCAGCGACACAAAGGAATGCCCAAACAGCGAGCTTTTTAGCTCGATCAACGGTAGGACCCCTCGCGTCTCGGCTTCGTCCTGCGCCATCAAATACCAGCTTCGATGGCCGAACGCGGGCAGCAGGACGTCCCGCCACTCCAGCCCGTGGTACAGGGAAGCGAGTGGCGCGCTCTTTACGTAGGTCTGCCACGCTGCCTCGCGCCCCGCCTCCTCCAATTCGACGATTTCAATGTTCATGTGATGATGATGTTACGTCGAATTGTTCCGACATTTTGCCCCAGGCGGCTCGTAACTCGGTCGCGACCACCTTCGTTCGACTTCTCGCGCTTCGCACAAAAGCTTACGCTCGCTCGCGTTCTTCATGCCTGACGAAGCCGGATTACCACCCAATAGTCGGTACACTGCGTCAGTAAATTACGCGGCGCGCGATCCGTCGCAAGGTTCAGTAGAACTTGCGCCAACGAACGAAATCGGCGAGCGCGTCGGCTGCATACCCCAATTGGGTATACTCCGTCATACACGCACGCATCTTGGTCCGCTGTGATACTTCTTTCTCAGCCGCCTACCGAGACATTTCTCTTTTTCTCGGACCCCTGAAGCGAAGCCAGCTATGATTTTTTCGGTCGACCCATTCCAAAATCTCAGCGCCGTCGCAAGTTGCGCAGGAGCGGTTCACCAGCTCTTGCAAGGGATGCGGCGATGGCGAGGATGATCACCAAACATCCGGGTTCCGGCAAGGCTGCACTATCGATTGACGTCGAGGACTGGTTCCATGCCGCCAACGTGAGCGCTGTAATCGCGCGCGAGGCATGGGACCGATGTGAGCTGCGGGTCGAGCGCAACACGACGCGAATGTTGGAAATTCTCGAGGCTTGCAATGCCCGTGCAACCTTCTTTGTGCTTGGCTGGGTGGCCGAAAAGTGTCCGCACCTTGTGCGCGCAATCGCCGCCGCAGGTCACGAGGTCGCATCGCACGGTTATGGTCACGAGCTTGTCTACTCGCTTCGGCCTAGCGAGTTCCGGTCAGACGTACTTCGCTCCAAGCAATACCTTGAAGACCTAACTGGCAGGCCGGTCCGGGGATACCGCGCCCCTTGTTTCTCCATCACCGAATGGGCAATCCCGATCCTGCACGACGTGGGCTTTGATTACGATTCTTCTTTTGTGCCAACCCTCGCGCATGATCGCTATGGACAGTTGGACGGGATGGATGCGGGCAGCCCGGTCGTCTTGCTCCGCGATGGTTTTTACGAAGTCTGTATTTCGTGTATTCGGCTGGGCAAGCGCGGAATCCCTTGGGGCGGTGGCGGCTACTTCCGCCTTACTCCCTATCTGATGTGGCTGCGGGGCGTGCGCAGGATTCTGCGCTCGGAGACCCCCTACATTTTTTACATCCACCCGTGGGAGATCGATGCGGGTCAGCCCCGTGTGACCGGGATCAAGGCGACAAATCAATTTCGGCAACGCGTCAACCTTCAACGATGTGAAGGGCGCTTTGCCGCCCTTGTTGGGGCGTTCCACTGGATTCCGCTTTGCGATCTGATCGACGGCTTCAACGCCGGCCGTGACTGCCCGCAATTCCAGTCCGCACCGACGGGATGAGGTGGCAAGCAGCTTGTATGCCGCTCATCAGGATGGGCGTAATGAGGATACTGACGTGAGACCGCACCTGCTCTGCATTGGAGGAGAGGACCATTCTTTTCGCATCCCGTTCTTTCTCGCGCTGCGTGACAAAGGTTTTCGGATAAGCGCGGCCGGAACTGGCGATCCAACCCCGTTCGCGCGGGCCGGGCTGGACTATCATCCTTACCGTTTTTCCCGGTTCGTCGACCCGCTGTCCGATTGGACAGCGCTTAGAGCGATCGCGAAAGTTCTTGCTGACGTGAGACCGGCCCTTGTTCAGTGTTTCGATACCAAACTGAATTTGCTGGTTCCGTTCGCCGCGAGAGGCCTCGGCAATGTTAAAGTCATCAGCACAGTCAACGGACTGGGGTGGCTCTATTCATCGTCTTCGCCGACGGCTTTGGGGCTGCGCCCCGTCTACTGCGCACTGCAACGTTTGGCGAACCGCTGGACGGACGTGACGGTGTTCCAAAACCGCGACGATCTGGCGTTCTTCATACGCCACCGCATGGTGGAAAACGGGGAAAATGTGGTGATACCCGGCTCCGGCATCGATATCGAGAGGTTCGAGGGGCCCATAGCCACGGGATCACAGTCGCCCGAGCTCCGCGAGACACTCGCTCCGGGCGCGTCCGAGGTCGTCCTAACGGTCACGCGCATGACTCGGCAGAAGGGCATTCCGACACTGCTCGAAGCGGCAGCGCTGGTCCACCAGCATCGACCCAGCGTCCGCTTTTTGCTGGTGGGGCCACGCGAGAGCGAAAGGCCATTCGCCGTGGCCGAAGCCGAGATCGAGCGCCATGCCCCTTACGTGCGGGCCCTCGGTCCGCGATCCGATGTGCCAGCGCTGCTTGGGCTCGCCGACGTCTTCGCGTTTCCGACCGAATATTTCGAAGGTGTGCCGCGTGCGCTTCTCGAGGCTGCGGTAGCCAGTTGTCCGATCGTGACGACGAGCATGCCGGGGTGCACCGATGTAATTCGCGACGGCTGGAATGGATTTCTCGTCCCGCCGCGCGAGCCCCAACTCATGGCTACGAAAATTCTTGAACTGGTTCGCGATCGGGTAACCGCCGCGGCGATGGGCGCCCGCGCGGCAAAGCTGGTTAGAACGGAGTTCAGCCTCGAGATTACGGTCGCGCGCTATGCAGCCCTGTATGAAGATCTGGTGAGGCGTCGTAGCCAGTCGCAGATGCACAAGGAGGCGCGCCAGAGAGAACCTTATGCCCTAAATGCCACGAACTCCGGCGACTTGGGGCAAGAACGGCGGAGCAGTTCATGCCCTTCCGGGATGTGATAGCACCGGATTGCAGTCGGTGCTCGCCTATGGAGGCCTGACGTGGTGCTGGACGTGCTGCTTACCCTGGGCCTGCTGCTATCGACGTCATCCCAGTTGCGGCCCGAGGACTCCCCAGTTGGACCAGGGGAAATTTGCCTGGTCCTCTGGGTCGCGGCGGTGCTGTTTCGCCAGGTGGGTCGATCAGGTCCCGCCCTGAGGCCGCCTTTGTCGAAACTGCTGATCTTCTGGATGGTGTTCGCGATTGCGCAATGCGTCGGCACGATGGCTGGATTTGCCATCGGGGACCGTCACGATTCGAGTTTGTTCTTACATGATGTCATGGCCTATCCCCTACTAGCGGCCGTGAGCTGCTTGAGTGCGATCGGCCCCCGCATGCACCGGGTCGCCTGGCTGGTAGCAACGCTTGGTGCCGGATGGCTGGCACTTCAATTGGCGTTCGGTTGGGGATTAGCCATCTCAGGGGATATCGACACTTGGGAATGGGAGCGGTTTCGCGGCTTGAGCGACAACGCGAACCAGCTCGCACTATTTTGCGCGGTGCACGGTCTCCTCTCGCTCTATCTCGCCGATGCGGCACGCGGGCTCCGTGAAAGGATCGCCGCTCTGAGCTGCATGACCGTCGCGATTGTCGTGGGCCGGCTTACGTTGAGCGATGCATTTTTGCTCGTGCTTGTTGCCACCGGCCCAATCTTCATCGCCCTAAAGCTCCGGAGATGGTTGATGTCCCAGGATCAGCGGATGCCGTTGCGTTCCGCGTCCGCATGGATCCTTGTTTTGGTGCTGCCGCTAATCATAACCTATGCGGTCCCGCTCGGAGCCTCTGCCGCCACCGAAATTGAAGACTTCATCAAAGGAATGACAAAGGGAGGCGGCGGCCGCGACACCGAGGAGATGACTCGCCTGCGCATTCATATCTGGAACGAGGCAATGCGTCGGGGCGTCGAGTCCGGTTTGCTCGGCCTAGGGCCTGGCCCTCATCTTGAAATCCCGCCTTCCATCGTGGCCGGCAGACGGGATTCCATCAATGAGCCAAAGCACGTAGAGCATCCGGAGTTCGGATTGGTCCCGAATTTTGAAGCGCACAACACATTTCTCGATCTCTTTGTCCAGGGCGGGTTGATTGCAGTTTTGAGTTTCGGGTGGCTTGTGGCAACAGCCCTCATCATGACTCAGCGCGCCGAGCTGGACGCCCTGACGACATTGCTCTGCGGACTTACGATCTTCAGCATCTTTCACCTGATCGTGCGCCATCCAATCTTCTGGTTTGCGATCTCACTCTGCCTCGCGACTACTGCCCATCCCCGCAGCGCTGCGGCGATTCGGGTTAGGAGTTGATGCCGTGTGGTCCCCCGACATCTTTCTCGCGGCGGATTCAGACCGGTTAGCGGCCATCAAGGTTGCAGAGGTCGATCAGTGGTCGAGAACTGATAACGGCCTTTGGCCGTTCCAATCGGCCTCGAATTACCGATAGCCAACGAGGTTGAGTGATGTTGCGGGTGCGTTTAGACGACTATAGAGCCGATAACCAGGCTCAGGCCGAGCGGACGCAACCGTCGGGCAAGCCGCAGCTCGCTCACGAGCTTCACTTCAATGAAGTGTTCGCGATCCTGCGTCGCCGCAGCCGAATGATCCTGACGATCGGAGCAATCGGCACCGTATCGGCTATCCTCGTCGGGCTGCTGATCCCGCCTAAATATACCGCGATCGCCCAGCTCGTGACGGAGGCGCCGGCCAACAGCACCGTTGAGCGCGCGCCAGGAGTATCGGCGCTGGACGAGAGCATTGATACTCACGTGACGCTGCTCAGCTCTCGCGATCACCTCCAGCGTGTCATTGAAAGTCTGTTGCACGACCCGCGGTTTCATCTAGCAGCCGGCGATGCAGCTGATCCTGAGCCAGCGCGGCGTATTAGTGATAACCCATCTCCATCGGTCGCTAATCAGCCGACCGGTACAAGTGAGATCGAAATGACGGGCCTGAGTGAGCTCAGGCAGCGCCTGAATATCTGGCTTGGTGCGTTTCGCAGGAGCGGAAGCACAGCTGTGCCGTCGCTCGAAGAGTTCGAACGGAACACCAGAGCCATCCAAGAGCGTCGATCTCGCGTCATTTCCGTCGCTTTTACCTCTACCAATCCCGCGAAGGCCGCAGCGTTCGCTAACCGCATCGTCGAGCTCTATGTCGACCGCCTGACGGAACAGAAGCAGGACTATGCCACGCGTGAAGCGGCGCGGCTGGACGAACGAATCAGACAGACCAAGTACGAGATGGAAAACGCAGCCGCTGCGGTACAAAAGGCAATCCAGGAAAGACGCGGCTCCGAGCAGAATGCGAGTGGTAAGGAGCAAGAGTCGGACCGACAATTGCGTGAGCTCCTGCAACACGCCGGCAGCAGTGCGCAGCTCTATGACGGCCTTCTGCAGCGGCGGAAAGAGATGCGCGACCGGCAGGAGACCCTCGCACCTGGCGTAGGAGTCCAGGTGCTGGCGCGGGTTCCGAAACGGCCGAGCTCTCACAATCCAATCCTCTTCATCTTTCCAGCCTTTATCATTTTTGCAATTGGCGGAAGTTGGCTGGCTATTATTCTTGAACATCTGGATTGCGGATTGCGAAGCGAGCAAGAAACCGCCCATGCGCTTGGTATTTCCTGTATCGGCCTTGTGCCGGCGCTTATGCCAAAGCACCCCATTCGCCCTTATCATCATCATCTGACCGAGCCATTTTCCGCCTACAGCGAGGCCATACGGTCGGCAGTCGCAAGCTTGGGGCTGACGCCGTCCACTCGCACTTCTAAGGTGCTTCTGATCAGCTCCAGCCTTCCCAGGGAGGGAAAGACGACGCTGGCCCGGAGCCTAGCGGCTTATCTTGCAAGCCTCGGACGACGCGTGCTCCTGATTGATCTCGATTTTCGCCAAGCGTCGCCGTTTGAGGAGTTCGACGGTATAGCCGAAGGAGCAATCATTGAACCGCTGTCGCCGAACCGGGCGCCCGCGGAGCTCATCCGGCACCTCCCAAAGGCTGGGCTCGACTACCTCCCGATGGCCGGTTACCGCGTCGATCCATTAGCGCTCTTTGCCCGCGAACAGCTGCCCCGGCTGATCCATCAGCTGCGCGATAGGTACGACTGCGTGGTTATTGACGGCCCACCCGTGTTCGGTTCGATTGAGGCACGCTTGCTGCCCTCAATTGCAGACAAATTGCTTTTTGTGGTGAAATGGGCAAGCACGAGGCGTGAGGTCGCTCAGAATGCACTGAGCCTGCTTCGTGACGTCGATCACCTCGACATGGATCACAGCAATCTTGCGCTCGCCATCCTGACGCAGGTCGATCTCAAAAGGCACGCTCGATATCGGTACGGCGACGTAGGCGAGTTTCTCGTAAAGCGCGGCAACCCGCGCTCGGCTGCAGCCCGACAGAATAGTCTCGATAAGGACCCCAGACCGGGAGCACACGACGAGCAGCCGTGCGAGCCGAGAGCACCGGGAGATTAGAGACATGGATGCGCCGTATAGCATGGACATGATCAGTCGATCATCCGGCGAACAGGCGATCCCACCTGCGCTGCTGGAGGTTTTGCACGAATTTCATCGGCAGCGGCTTTCGTACTGCTATTGGAAAAGCAGCAGGCGTCTCGATACGATATTCGCTGGCGAGGGTGATATCGACCTTCTGGTGGCAAGAAATGACCAGCATCGGGCGCAGGCGATATTGCTCGATCGGGATTTCAAGGCCTTTCCCGCCGTCGGCGACCGTGATCATCCGGCGGTACTGAGCTATCTCGGGTACGATGAACGCGGTGGCCAGCTGATCCATCTTCATCTTCATTTCCGGTTGGTCATCGGCGAAAAACTTCTCAGGAATTACCGAATTCCTTGGGAAGAAGCAGTTCTGAGTCGGGCCATCGGCCACCCGATATTGCCGATCCGAATACTCGATCCGACGAGCGAGGCAGTACTGTTGGTAGTGCGCGCTTGCCTTGAGCTGCGGCGGCTGGATCCCATGACGCTCTGGCTCTGGCACGCTTCAACGCGCAAATTTGCGCTGGATCGCGCAGAGCTCGGCGCGGTTGTCGATCACACCACACTTCGCGACCTTGCCGCCGAGCTATTGAGCGAGGATTTGGCAGAGCTCGTGGCGGATGCCCTTTACAGCGAGCGGCCGTTGCAAAGCCTGGTGCCGCTTCGCCGGCGCCTGCGAAAGCATTGTGCGGCATATCGCAGCTATGACGCGGTCGAGGTGCGGATGCGCAGCGCGGCCCGGGCTCTGCTCTGGATTGCCGGCAGCTTGAACAAGCACGTGCTTCATGCGCCACGACCATGGAACCGGCGCGCGCCCGGCGGCGGGTGCTTAGTGGCAATCGTCGGCGTCGACGGCAGCGGCAAGAGCACGTCGGTAGCAACGATGCGCGATTGGCTTGGCTCGAAGGTTGACGTCGTTCCGATCTATTTCGGTACGGGGGACGGCAGGCCGTCGCTGTGGCTTTGGCCTTTCAAGGTGAGCATGCCCTGGGCTAGACGTATGCTCGGAAGCAAGTCCCGGCTCACGTCTTACGACAAGATCGCCGGCCCCGCGGACCAACCGTTGTACAGTCTGCTCCTCATGGTCTGGTCCGTGGCAGTGGCCGCGGACAAGCGCAAGAAGCTTGTAGCGGCAAGGCGGGCAGCTAACCGCGGCCTGATCGTCCTCGCGGATCGATATCCGCAAAATGAAATCCTCGGCTTCAACGACGGCCCCTTGCTAACACGTTTGGCTGCGGCGCCGCATTGGCTTCGTCGGTTTGAAGGTGCCGCATATGCTCTTGCGCGTCGCCTTCCACCGGATCTTGTCATCAAGCTGGTGGTAACGCCCGAGACCGCCGCAAGGCGCGAGCCGGAAATGGATCCCGCGATCATTCCGAAACGCATGGCGGCCTTGCAGCG
>JAICIT010000025.1 GCA_025960445.1 Bradyrhizobium sp.
AAGATGACAGCGAGGACGCCGAAGAAGAAGTCGTCGAATCCGTCGGCGGTGATGACGTGCTGGAGGAAGTGCCGGAACGCGCATTCCGTCCGCGCCGCCAATACAAGATTCAGGAAGTCATCAAGCGCCGTCAGGTGATGTTGGTGCAGGTGGTCAAGGAGGAACGCGGCAATAAAGGCGCCGCGCTGACGACCTACCTGTCGCTGGCCGGCCGCTATGCGGTCCTGATGCCCAACACCGCGCGCGGTGGCGGTATCAGCCGCAAGATCACTTCCGCCCAGGATCGTTCGCGGCTGAAGGAAGTGGTGCAGGATCTCGACGTGCCCGAGGGCATGGGAATCATCTTGCGAACTGCGGGCGCTTCCCGCACCAAACCGGAGATCAAGCGCGACTTCGAATATCTGATCCGGATGTGGGAAACAGTCCGCGACATGACGCTCAAGTCGCAGGCACCGACACTTGTTTACGAGGAAGGGTCGCTTATCAAGCGATCGCTGCGCGACCTCTACAACAAGGAAATCGATGAGATTCTGGTCGCCGGAGAGGCCGGGTATCAGGAAGCCCGCGATTTCATGAAAATGCTGATGCCCTCGAACGTACGGGCGGTGAAGCAGTATCGGGACGGGCAGCCGCTGTTCTCCAGGATGGGCGTCGAGAGCCAGCTCGATGCGATGTTTTCACCGACGGTGCAGTTACGATCCGGCGGGTACATCGTCATCAATCAAACCGAGGCGCTGGTCTCCATTGACGTCAACTCTGGTCGATCGACGCGCGAGCATCACATCGAGGACACCGCGCTTAAGACCAATCTCGAGGCCGCCGAGGAAGTCGCAAGGCAGCTTCGCCTTCGCGATCTCGCCGGCCTGATCGTGATCGACTTCATCGACATGGACGAGAAGCGCAACAATCGGGCGGTCGAACGCAAGCTGAGCGATTGCCTGCGGCAGGACCGCGCGCGTATCCAGGTCGGACGCATTTCGCATTTCGGCCTGCTCGAAATGTCGCGCCAGCGAATTCGGGCCAGCGTTCTGGAGAGTTCGACCGAGCCCTGCCCGCAGTGCGGCGGCAGCGGCCACGTCCGATCGGTATCTTCGGTGGCGCTGCAGTTGCTGCGCGGGCTCGAGGAACTGTTGATGAAAGGCGCGACCCACAATCTCGTGGTGCGCACCCGGACCGACGTTGCGCTTTATGTTCTCAACCATAAGCGCGCCCACCTGCGCGATCTCGAAAACAGCTTCAAGGTGACGTTGGCCGTGATCGCAGACCCGACCGTGAGCGGGCAGCAGTCGTTCATTATCGACCGTGGCGAACAGGTGCACACGCTTGAAGCAGCAAAAGCGCTGCTGGCTGCCCAGTTGGCTGCTTTGCCTTCGCAGGTCGAGGAAGCGGACGAAGAAGAGCCGTTCGACATCGAAGTCGAATCCGAAGTCGAGACCGAGGAGACCGAAGGCCTAGCCGACGAAACCGCGACAGGCGAAGAAGGCGGCGAAGGCGATGGTGGACCGAGGCGCAAGCGGCGCCGGCGCCGCCGCGGCCGCTCCGGTGAGCCACGCGAAGGCGGACCGCCGCGCGATGAAGCTGAGCCCGTACGCGTCGCCTTTGAAAGCGCTGCCATTCCCGGCGTTATCGCCGAAGAAGGCGAGTCGGAAGATGATGATTCGGACGAGCAGCCGGGCACGATCCGCGCCGACCAGCCACCAGGCGGCGAGCGACGCCCCCGTCGACGCGGACGTCGCGGCGGACGCCGGCGGCGCGGCGGGCTGGAGGATGGGCTTTCCGGATCGATCGCTGACGACCTCGGGCCGGCATCGGCTCCCGAAGTGTCGAGCGCGGTCGCCGATTTCGACGAGAATCCGTCTCGGCGCTCCATACCGATCTCCGACCCGGAATCGGCCGCACCAGTCCCCGAGCAACAGCCGGTCGATAGCGATCACCAGCAACCGGAGCGCACCGGCGAACCCGAGACCGCTCACGAGGCCGAAAGAGCTCGGCGGCGTTCCACCGTACGAGAGAAGGTGAGCTTCCTCGGCGACCAATCTGCTGCGACAGCTCCGGCACCATCCACCAGCCAGCCATCGGAGCCATCGCCGGCCCCTGCCCCGGCCGAGCCATCACCTTCAGAAACGGCCAGCGAGGCTCAGCCCCGCCGCGCCGGATGGTGGTCGCGGCGCTTCGGCAGCGGTGAATAACACCCATTGAGAAAAGAAAGACCGCCCGGCATATCCGGGCGGTTTTTTGTCAGCCGGTGGTGATCGCCGTCTCGACATCGGACGGATCGATCTGGGTGTTGAGCTTTTCTTGCAGCTTGGCGTAGTCGAGTTCGCCCTCCCACCAGGACACAAACACGGTGGCGATGCCGTTGCCGGTTATGTTGGTGAGCGCGCGAACCTCGCTCATGAACTTGTCCACCGAGAACACGATCGCCATGCCCGGCACCAGGACCGGATTAACGACGGTCAGGGTTGCCGCCAGCGTGATGAAGCCCGCGCCGGTCACCCCGCTTGCACCTTTCGAGGTCAGCATCGCGACAACCAGGATGGTCAGTTGCTGGCTAAACGTAAGATCGACGCCGAGCGCCTGGGCGATGAACAACGTCGCAAGCGTCATGTAGATGTTGGTGCCGTCGAGATTGAATGAGTAGCCGGTGGGTACAACCAGTCCCACCACCGGCTTGGAACAGCCGAGCCGTTCGAGCTTTTCCATCAACTGCGGCAGCGCGCTCTCCGAAGAACTGGTGCCGAGCACGATCAGCAGTTCGTCTTTGATATACGCGATGAACTTGAAGATGCTGAAGCCGACGAACCGCGCGATCAGCCCGAGCACCACGACCACAAACAGCGCCGCGGTCAGATAGAACACCGCGATCAGGCCGACCAGATTCCCCAGAGCGGCCGGGCCATATCTGCCGATGGTATAGGCCATCGCGCCGAAAGCACCGAGCGGCGCCGCCTTCATGACGATTGCGATCACGCCGAATACGCCATGGGCGGTATCATCTATAATGTCACGCAGACGGTGACCACGTTCGCCGAGCGCCATCAACGCAAACCCGAACAGAATCGCAAATAGCAGCACCTGAAGGATGTCGCCCCGAGCCAGCGCGCCAACCACGCTGTCGGGAATAATATTGAGCACGAAATCAACCGATTTCTGCGCTTCCGCCTGTTTGACGTAGGTTGCCACCGCAGCCGCATCGGGCTTCGCGCCGAGGCCTTGACCGACATGGACCAGGTTGCCCACGATCAATCCGAGGATCAGTGCAAAGGACGAGACGATCTCGAAGTAAATCAGCGCCTTCACGCCGACGCGTCCGACTTTGCGAGCGTCCTGGATGTGCGCGATGCCGGAAACGACTGTACAAAAGATAATCGGGGCGATCACCATTTTGATCAGCTTGATGAAGCCGTCGCCGAGCGCCTTGATCCAGTCGTTGGTGGCCAGATTGGGCCACAGCCAACCGATCACGACGCCCAAGATGATCGCGATCAGCACCTGAACATAGAGGATTTTATACCAGGGTTTCGACGCGCGAGCCCGCGCCGGTGTTTCCGCCGCCATCACGTAACTCCCTAATGAGAACCCGCGGATGTCGTCCGTCTCTTGGCGCAGGACGGTCGTCGTAATCCGCAAGCAAAGATCGATTGGCTCCCTGGAGTCAATGAGCAGCTTGATGCCTCCGCAATTTTATGCGGGGCGACCGAGCGTTTGCCTGATCGCCGGCAACCCACCCGCGCAACCTATCCGAGCCATCGTGCGATGCGTAAGACGGCCTCCTGCATCTCCTCGAGCGAACGCGCGTAGGAGAAGCGGATGAATTGATGACCGTGAACCGGATCAAAGTCGATGCCCGGGGTTGCCGCGACGTGCGCCTGTTCCAGCATTTGCTTGGCAAATTCGAAACTGTTGGAGGTGAACCCCGAAACGTCGGCATAGAGGTAAAACGCGCCATCCGCCGGCAGGAACTTGTCCAGCCCGGCCCGCGGCAGGCCGTCGATCAGGACGCGGCGGTTTTCCTGATAGCCATGCTTGACCGCTTCCATTTCGGGCCGGCCCTCGAACGCAGCCTCGGCGCCAATCTGCGACACCGTCGGCACCGAAATGGCGAGGTTCTGCTGCAGCCGCTCGATCGGCCGGACCAACGGCTGCGGCACAACCATCCATCCAACTCGCCAGCCGGTCATGCAAAAATATTTTGAGAACGAGTTAATCACCATCGCATTGGGAGAAAGCTCAACCGCAGTCACCGCAGGAAACGCATAATCAAGCCCGTGGTAGATTTCGTCGGAAATGAACCGAATGCCCGCGCCCTCCGCGACGGCAATCAAGCTGGTGAGCGCCTCCCTCGACATCATCGTGCCTGTCGGATTGGCCGGGCTTCCGACCAGTACTCCTTTGAGCGCTTTCTTGCGATGAGCCGCGAGCAACGTCTCACCCGTCAGCGCATGACGATTTTCACTCGAAGTTTCGATCAGGACCGGCTCGCAGCCGAGCGCGGTGAGAATGTGCCGATACGGCGGATAACCGGGCACAGTGACCGCCACCCGATCGCCCGGTTCGAACATCGCCAGAAAAGCCAGAATGAACGCGCCGGATGATCCCGTGGTGATGACGATTTGCTCGGCGTTTACGCTGCAGCCGTAGCTGTCGCGATAATGCCTGGCGATGCGCTCACGAAGGGAGGAAATGCCCAGCGCCGAAGTGTAGTCGATCCGACCGTGGGACAAGGCGTGCTGCGCCGCCGCGATCGCGGCCTTCGGCGCCGGCGCGGAGGGTTGCCCCACTTCCATGTGGATGACGTGACCGCCCGCGGCCTCGATGCGCGCGGCCGCTGCCATTACGTCCATCACCATGAACGGCGGAACGTTGCTTCGGCCCGACGCCATCAGAAGACTTTTGGCGCGCTCTGTAAGGGTCGCATCCAACATCGGTATCTGCTATTCGCTCGCTGCCCCAGACAAGCCGCATTCGCTGGTTTGGTAGGGCATAGCTCGGATCCGATCTGCCGCCAATCGCCAAGGGCCCCTATTGTTCTACCCTACGCTCCGAAAAAAAGCCGCGAAACTGACCGCTCTCGCAACGGCGGCATCGCTTGTCATGGCGCCGATCTGCCCGGCGCTGGCACAGGAGAAGGGTCCGGCGGTAATCCGGGACACCGAGGCCGAGCAACTGCTGCGCGAATATACCCGGCCGATCCTGGCGGCCGCCGGTCTAGCGAAGCAGAACATTCAGATCGTCATTATCAAGGACAGCACGTTTAACGCCTTTGTCGCCGATGGTCGCCGGATTTTCGTGAATTACGGCGCGATCATGCAGTCCGAAACTCCGAACCAGATTATCGGAGTGCTGGCGCATGAGACCGGGCACTTGGCGGGCGGTCATCTCGCCAAGATGCGCGAGCAAATGTCGCGCGCGCAGACGCAGATGATCATCGCGATGTTACTGGGGGCCGGCGCCATGGTGGCGGGCGCCAGAAGTGGCAATAGCAATAACGGACTGGCTGGTGCCGGAGCGGCGGCGGTCGCAGGCCCTCAGGAGATGATCCGCCGTACTCTGATCTCCTATGTGCGGCAGCAGGAAGAAAACGCCGACCGTGCAGGCGTCAAGTTTTTGACCGCGTCCGGCCAATCACCCAAGGGCATGTACGAGACGTTCAAACGCTTTACCAACGACAGCCTGTTCGCCGCGCATGGCGCAGACCCCTATCTGCAGTCACATCCGATGCCAGCCGAGCGCGTTGCCGCCCTTGAGGAGTTGGCGCGCTCAAGTCCGTATTGGGACAAGAAGGACGACCCAGCGCTGCAACTTCGCCACGACATGGTGCGGGCCAAGATCTCCGCCTTTATGGAGCGCCCGGACACCGTCTATCGGCGATACCCCATGTCGAATGAAACCCTGCCGGCGCGCTATGCGCATGCCATCGCGACCTATCTTCACGGCGATCTACGCTCCGCGCTCGCCCAGATCGATGGGCTGATCCAGCTCCAGCCCAACAACCCCTATTTTTATGAATTGCGCGGCCAGGCACTGTTGGAAGGCGGCAAGCCGGCGGAGGCGATTGTCCCGTTGCGCAAGGCGGTTCAGCTCTCAAACCGCTCCCCGCTCATCGAGATGTTACTTGGGCAGGCGCTCGTGGGAACCGATAATAAGGCCTACACCGAGGAAGCGATTTCGATTCTGCGTGCCGCGGTAGCGCGCGAGAGCGAGGCGCCGCTTGGCTATACACAACTCGCGATGGCTTATGGCCGCAAGGGAGACTATGCAGAAGCCGATCTCGCCTCCGCGCAAGCCGCCTACCTGCGAGGGGACAACAAAACCGCGCGCGAACTCGCCTCGCGCGCAAAAACCCGTTTTGCCATCGGCACGCCCGGATGGGTCAAGGCCGACGATATTGTTGCCGCCAAGCCCATGCCTGGTCAGAAAGTCAATTAGAAATCAATTGAGCCGACATCGCTCTAAAGTAGCCGGCTTGCAGCCATGAGGATTTTATCGATGCGTTCATTACGTCTGCTCGTTCCAGCGATGCTGTCGCTCGCCTTATGCGGCATGGCTCCGACCGTTTCAGCTCAGAGCATCTCCGACAGTCAGCGCGGCGAGATCGAGTCCATTGTCAGGAAATACCTGATCGCTCATCCCGAAGTGCTAGAAGAGGCGATGGGCGAACTCAGCAAACGCCAGGCTGCCGCCGAAGCCGAAAAACATGCGGCAAGCGTCGACAGCAACGCCGCGACAATTTTCAACTCTCCGCGCGGCGTGGTGCTCGGTAACAAGGATGGCGACGTCAACTTCGTGGAATTTTTCGATTACAACTGCGGCTACTGCAAGCGCGCAATGGCCGACATGCTGGATTTGATGAAGAGCGATCCCAAGCTCAAAGTCGTGCTGAAGGAATTCCCGGTGCTGAGCCAGGGTTCGGTTGAAGCCGCCCAGGTGGCGGTTGCTGTCCGCATGCAGGATTCGAGCGGCAAGAAATATCTCGAGTTCCATCAGAAGCTGCTCGGCGGCCGTGGCCCCGCTGATAAAGCGCACGCGATGGCGGCAGCCAAGGAATCCGGGCTTGATATGGGCCGGATCGAGAAGGATCTGGCCAGTCCGGAAGTGCGCGCAACGATCGAAGAAAATTTCAAACTCGCCGAAGCGATGGGGATGAACGGCACACCGAGTTACGTGATCGGCAAGCAGGTGGTGATCGGCGCTGTCGGCCTCGAGAACCTCAAGGAAAAGATCGGCATGGCCCGCTGCGGCAAGGCAACTTGCTGAGCGCTACACGCTGAAATCATAAATCGGAATTTTGAGAGGTCGGCTGTCAGCCGGCCTTTTCGTTTGCGCGGTTTCCGTGGCGAGTCTGTTCATCCAGTATTCAAAAAACAAAGCGATTGGAACCGCGGTTCGCGGGGAACTGGAGGCATCGCCTTTCGTTGTTCGCGCGGGCAATGCTAACACGTGAGGAGACATTCAATGACTAATCGCTTTATGCTGTCGGTAGCGGCCGCCGCGCTGATCGCCGGGGCCGGGTTCGCCAATGCGCAGGGAACCGGCGGCCATCAGGGAGCTTCGGGTTCCACTGCTCAACAAAGCGCGCCTTCCTCGGGAGCCGGCGGTTCGGCGACACAGGGCCGTGACGAATCGAGCGGTGCCTCGTCAGGCATGAAGTCCAGCCAATCCGAGGAGAAATCGGGAACGGCTGGCAAGAACCAGCGCGCCGACGAAACGCGTGGTCAGAAGTCCAACAGCATGAGTTCGGATAATGACCGTGGCAAGGGCGGCAAGGACATGAAGGCCGAAGGTCGTCAGGACAAGGAAATGAAGGCCGAGGGCCGCCAGGACCGCAACAACATGAAGGCGGAAGGCCGCGAAGATCGTGATCACAATAAGAGCGCTGCGGGCCGAGAGGATCGCGACCGCAACAAGAACGCCGAAAGCCGCGAGGGTCGCGACCGCGATCGCAACATGAACGCCGAAAGCCGTGAGGGTCGCGACCGCGACCGCAACATGAGCGCTGAGGGTCGCGAAGGCCGTAACGGCAGCGTTGAATCAAGGTCCAGTACAACCACCACCGGACAGGCTGGCGCCGCCGCGAAGCTTTCGACCGAGCAGCGAACCAAGATCACAACCGTGATCAGGGAACAGCACGTCAAGCCGGTTGAGCACGTCAACTTCTCGATCTCCGTCGGAACCCGTGTTCCGCGCGACGTAAGCTTCCATACGCTGCCGTCGCAGATCGTGACCATTTATCCGGAATGGCGTGGCTATGAGTACTTCCTGGTTCGCGATCAGATCGTCGTGGTTGACCCACGAACGCTAGAGATCGTGGCTGTGCTGGAAGCCTAACGACTCAGCTAACAGCAACGCATCGGGGCGGGCACATTGCCCGCCCCTTTTTTGTGCGCGCTGTCCTGATTTCGGCGTCGTCCTGCTGAATAGAAAATGGCCGCTGGAAATGTCCAGCGGCCCGCCGGGCTTAAAAATTATTGGGAAGTAAAATGCCGCGCAGCCCCGGTGCCAATCACCTTACTCGCACCTGCCGAATGCTGGGGAAGTAAAATACCTGTTCCATCACGGAACAAGGCGGGCTGTGGCCAGGCAGACACAACTACGCTGCCGAAGTGATCCACCGATGGCGAACGAGACTATGTTTCGCCAGCGATCAGAACATGCCGTAGTTCACCTCCAGGCCGGAGAAGGCCAGGCATAAAGAGACCAACAGTCCGGCTCCACAGAACAGGGCAATCGCTTCAAAATTCTCGACGTCGAACGAGATCGCAGGAATCGCATTCAAAAGAGCTTTTGCAATTGCTGTCATGGCCGCACCCTCAGTTTATTGGATAGCGGCATTGATATCGGCCGTTCGTATCATCGCGATTTCGCCGCGCAGGTGAAATGGCTTTGATTGCGTTTCAAATGCGTTTCATGAGTTCGCTGGAGAGCGACCCCGAAACAGCTCCCGATCGCGAGGCCGTTTCAGCATCGACCGGGTGAGCCGCACTTGTTCGGACAATCCCGGTCCAGGTAACAGAAGCCCGCGACGAAGACGCGCCTGATTTAAAGCGAGTACAGTTAATTCGCGTAGTTTCCGCAAGTTCTGCGTGGCTTTTTACCAGTTGAATGAGGCGTTTGAGGGCTGGCCAACACGAGTGAAAGGCTTCCCCTTGGGCCGGTTGTTACCTATAACCCGGCACCTGCTGTCATATACCGGAGCCTGGATGGCCAAGAGTGTTGCCGAGACGATCTACGTCCTCAACGGCCCAAACCTCAACTTGCTCGGGACCCGCGAGCCCGAGACCTATGGCCATGCGACGCTCGCCGACGTTGAGAGGCTTTGCGCCGTCACGGCAGCGCCGTTCGGCCTTGAAGCCGATTGCCGCCAGTCCAACCGCGAAGGTGAGTTGATTGATTTCATCCACGAAGCCCATGCCAAAAAGGCGGTTGGCATTATCATCAACGCAGGGGCTTATTCCCATACTTCGATCGCGCTGCATGACGCTCTCATGGCGGTGAAGATCCCAACCGTCGAAGTGCACATCAGTAATATCCATGCGCGCGAAAATTTCCGCGATCACTCCTTCACGGCTCGCGCTGCCTTTGCAACGCTGAGCGGCTTCGGCATTGATGGCTACCGGCTCGCCATCAATGGTCTTGCCGCCAAAATCGGCATGAAGGCGAAAGCCTGAACAAGCCGCCTGTTCACCCCTTTTAGAAAGTTCCGGATCGAGATCATGGCGCGCCAGCCTGACGAGAAGACAGCAAAACCCAAAACGGATGACAGCGCGCTCATTCGCGAACTCGCATTACTGCTCGACGAAACCAATCTGACGGAAATCGAAATCGAGCGCGCAGGATTGCGGGTGCGCGTCGCGCGCAGCGTCGGGATGGCCGTATCGATGACACCGGGCTATCCAGCCGTCGCATCCGCGAACATCCCCGCGGCAGCGCCGCTGGAGATTACCGAGCTTGCGCAACATCCCGGCGTAGTTCCCTCGCCGATGGTGGGCACCGCGTATTGGGCTTCCGAACCGGGCGCCAAGCCGTTCATCGAGGTCGGCAGCAAAGTATCACTTGGACAAACGCTGCTGATCATCGAAGCGATGAAGACGATGAACCAGATTCCATCGCCGCGCGCGGGCACGGTGACGCGAATTCTCGTCGAGGACGGCCAACCGGTCGAATTCGGTGAGCCGCTGGTGATTATTGAATAACATTCGTCAAACTCAGGCGCTGCGATGTTCGACAAGATCCTGATAGCCAATCGCGGCGAGATCGCGCTCCGAATTTTGCGCGCATGCAAGGAACTCGGCATCGCTACCGTTGCGGTGCATTCCACGGCCGATGCCGACGCCATGCATGTGCGGCTCGCCGATGAGAGCGTCTGTGTCGGACCGCCGCCGTCAAAGGACAGCTACCTGAACGTGCCGGCGCTCCTCGCCGCGTGCGAGATCACGGGCGTTGACGCGGTGCATCCCGGCTACGGATTTCTTTCGGAAAATGCCCGCTTCGCCGAAATTCTCGCCGAGCACAATTTGCATTTCATCGGCCCAAAAGCCGAACACATCCGCCTGATGGGCGACAAGATCGAGGCGAAGAAAACAGCGAAAAAACTCGGCATCCCCGTGGTACCTGGCTCTGATGGAGCCGTCGGACCCACCGACGATGCGATGGCGATCGGAAAGGCAATAGGTTTTCCGGTCCTGGTCAAAGCCGCCTCCGGTGGCGGCGGACGCGGCATGAAAGTGGCGCAATCCGCTGACGACCTGATGCTCGCGCTTTCGACCGCCGCCAATGAGGCAAAATCGGCGTTCGGAGATGCCTCGGTCTATCTTGAGAAATACCTGGAAAAGCCGCGTCACATTGAAATTCAGGTGCTCGGCGACGGCCGTGGCGGCGCCATCCATCTGGGCGAGCGCGATTGCTCACTGCAGCGGCGGCATCAGAAGGTCTGGGAGGAAGGCCCCTCGCCCGTGCTGGATGCCGCGGCTCGCAAAGGCATCGGCGCCACCGTCGCCAGGGCGATGCAGACAATGAAATATCTCGGCGTCGGCACCGTGGAATTCCTCTACGAAGATGGCGAGTTTTATTTCATCGAGATGAACACGCGAATTCAGGTCGAGCATCCCGTCACCGAGATGATCACCGACATCGATCTCGTGCTTGAGCAGATCCGGATTGCAGCCGGCGGCGACCTGCCGATGACGCAGGATGAGGTGATGATCAACGGCCACGCGATCGAATGCCGGGTCAATGCCGAAAACCCCGTCACATTCCGGCCCTCGCCCGGCAAGATCCAGCAATACCATCCGCCGGGCGGGCTCGGTGTCAGGATCGATTCCGCCGTGTATCAAGGGTACGTCATTCCGCCCTACTACGACTCGCTGGTCGGCAAGCTGATCGTCCATGGCAAGACCCGGGGCGAGTGCTTGATGCGGTTGCGCCGGGCCCTGGATGAAATGGTCGTCGAGGGAATCGAGACCACGTTGCCGCTGTTCCGGGCGCTGGTGCGTGAACCGGCGATTATCGACGGCGACTATCATATCCACTGGCTTGAACAGTATTTAAACGGCCAGCCGGTGGTTTGAGTCCGCCCCGCGGGGCGGTCGCGCGGGAACCAAACTTCAAATCGGGCGTTGTGCGCCTTGGTTTCGTTCGGGGCACTGCTAAAAATCCAAGGGTTCGTGACGCGAGATTGCTGTGACGCCTGACGCCGCACGTCGGCGTGCGATTGGCCAGATCCTGCTGCTCGCAGCGGGATTTTTGGTGCTGGTCGGGATCAGTATGTCCTCGGTCCTGCTGGTCGACAAAGCGCGCGAAGACAGCGGTCTGGTACTTCACACCGTCGAAGTCGAAAATCAGATCAACACATTACTGTTGGAAATTCGCCGGGCTGAAAGCGCTGCCCGGGGTTACCTGCTGACGCGACAGCCCGAATATCTGGAAGATCATGACAAGGCGGTTGCGGCCATTGTTCCCGAAGTTCAGAGACTGTCGGATTTGACCGCCGACGATGCATTTCAAGTCGAAAAGATCAGGACACTGCGGCCGGCCGTGAAGGCCCGGCTTGAGCAGTTCGGGAAAGAGATCAACTTCGTCAAGCAGAACCAACCCGACGGCGCTGTCGCCGTGATGCGTGATGCTGCCGCAGCCCGTACCAGCGATACCATTCGTGATTTGGCGCTCGCGATGCGCAGCGAGGAAGAGCGGCTGTTTGCGGCGCGAACCGTCAATGCCGATCGAGCGCAGCAACTGGCATCGGTCGTAACCATCACCGGCTCAGGGCTCGTGATCGCGCTTGCGGGCATCTCGATCTTCCTTGTGCGGCGTTCGGCTCGCGCTCGTGACGCCGCGGAATCCCAATTGCGTGACAGCAACCTCAATCTGGAGGCCACTGTCGATGAACGCACCGCCGACCTGCGCGAAGCTAACAATGAAATCCAGCGTTTCGCCTACATCGTCAGTCACGATTTGCGCTCGCCCCTGGTCAACATCATGGGTTTTACAAGCGAGCTTGAGGAATTGCGGCTGGACATT
>JAICIT010000026.1 GCA_025960445.1 Bradyrhizobium sp.
GCAGCGGCATCAAATTCATCGGCGGCGCGCCGATGAATGAGGCGACAAAGGTCGTCATGGGTTTCTGATAAATCTCAAGCGGATTACCGATCTGCTCGACACGGCCGCCATTCATCACCACCAGGATGTCGGCGAGAGTCATGGCCTCGAGCTGGTCGTGCGTGACGTAGATCGAGGTAGTCTGCAGACGGCGCTGCAATTTGCGAATTTCGACGCGCATGGCAATACGCAGCTTGGCGTCCAGGTTCGACAGCGGCTCGTCGAACAGAAACACTTTCGGCTGCCGGACAATGGCGCGCCCCATCGCGACGCGCTGGCGCTGTCCGCCGGAGAGCTGTCGCGGCTTTCGTTCGAGCATCGCGCCAAGCTCGAGAATGCGCGCGGCTTCCTGCACACGCGTGTCGATCTCGGGCTGGGGCATGCGCCGGTTGCGAAGGCCGTAGGCCATGTTGTTGTAGACGCTCATATGCGGATAGAGCGCGTAGTTCTGGAACACCATCGCAATATCGCGATCGGCCGGCTCGATGCCGTTGACGATGCGGCCGCCAATATCAATTTCGCCGCCACTAATGGTCTCAAGCCCTGCGACCATGCGCAGCAGTGTGGATTTGCCACACCCGGAGGGGCCGACCAGGACGCAAAACTGGCCATCGCCAACCTCGAAGTCGATGCCCTTGATCGCTTCGAAGCCGCCGGCATAAGTCTTGCGGACGTTACGGAGGGTGACGTTAGCCATCGATGTCCTACTTCTCGGTCTCGACCAGGCCGCGCACGAACAGCCGCTGCATGAATACCACTACCGCCACCGGAGGCAGCATGGCCAATACGGCGGTTGCCATCGCCAGCTGCCATTCCGCCAACTCGTCAGTCGTTGTCAGCATTTTCTTGATGCCGGTGACGATGGTTTGCATCGAATCCTGCGTCGTGATCAGCAGCGGCCACAGATATTGATTCCAGCCATAGATGAACTGGATCACGAACAGAGCGGCAATGGTGGTGACGGACAGCGGCAGCAAAGTATCCCAGAAAAACCGGAATGGCCCGGCGCCGTCGATGCGCGATGCCTCAAGCAGTTCGTCCGGCACCGTCATGAAGAACTGGCGAAACAGCAGGGTGCCCGTCGCCGATGCGATCAGGGGCAGGATCAGTCCCGCATAGGTATCCAGCATGTGCAGGTCGGACACGACTTTGTACGTTGGATAGATACGGACCTCGACCGGCAGCATCAGAGTGACAAAGATGATCCAGAACGCCGTCTTCCGAAACGGAAAACGGAAATACACCACCGCGTAGGCCGACAGGATCGAGATGAAGATCTTGCCGACCGCAATTCCCGTGGCGGAGATAAACGAGTTGAGCAGGAGGTGGCCGACCGGCTCACGGCTGGTGCGCGAGCCGCCGACAAAGATCGCCCGATAATAATTTTCCAGTATGTGGCCACCAGGCAGGAGCGGCATGTTGCCGCTGATCACCGTCGCGGCGTCGTGAGTTGACGCCACCAGCGCAAGATAGACCGGAAAGGCGACGATGAAGATGCCGAATGTCAGGATCGAGTAGGCGATAACATCGTTCCACGGGCGGTGCTCCACCATCAGTATTGCACCTTCCGCTCGACATAACGGAACTGGACTGCGGTGAGCGCGATGACGATCGCCATGAGCACCACCGATTGGGCCGCCGAACTGCCGAGATCGCCGCCAAGCCTGCCGTCGGCATAAACCTTGTAGACCAGCGTGGTGGTGGCGCCGGCGGGCCCGCCTCCCGTTACCGCGTCAATGATGCCGAAGGTATCGAAGAACACATAGACCACATTCACGACCAGCAGAAAGAAAGTGGTCGGCGACAACAGTGGAAATACAATGGTCCAGAACCGGCGCATCGGGCCGGCCCCATCTATGGCGCCGGCTTCGATGACACTTTTGGGAATCGACTGCAGCCCGGCCAGAAAGAACAGGAAGTTATACGAAATCTGCTTCCACACCGCGGCCATCACGACCAGGATCATGGCGTGATTGGCGTTCAGCAGCGGGTTCCAGTTGAACCCCATCCAGCGCAGCGGTCGCGCCAGGGAGCCGAGCGAAGGGTGAAACAGGAAAAACCACAGCACGCCCGCGACGGCCGGAGCAACGGCATAGGGCCAGATCATCAGAGTCTTGTAAACATCAGACGCTTTCAGGTTCTTGTCGGCCTGAGCCGCGAATAGCAGCGCGATCGAAAGCGACAGCAGTGCGACCAGCGTGGAGAACACCAGCGTCGTCAGCATCGCCTTGTAGTATTCCGGCTGTGCAAACAGCGCCTGGTAATTCTCAAACCCGATGAATTGCGAAGACAGGCCGAATGCGTCCTCGCGCAGAAACGATTGCCAGAACGCCTGGATCGCCGGCCAATAGAAAAATACGAATGTAATGATGAGCTGCGGCACCAGCAGCAGATACGGCAGCAGCTTGCTATTGAAGACGGCAGACTTTTCCATTCAGGGCGACTTGTTCTCAGAAGCTGCTAGCGTTCGGCCGACCGGAAAAACCCCTCTCCGAAATGGAGAGGGGTCTTGGGATCGGCTTATTTTGCCGTCTTCTCAAAGCTCCGCAAGATGGCGTTGCCGCGCGCTACCGCGGCATCCAGCGCTTCCTTGGCGGTCTTCTGCCCGGCAAGCGCCGCCTCCATTTCTTCGGCCCAGACATCACGCATCTGCACCATGTTGCCGAAACGCAGGCCACGTGAGTTCTCGGTCGGCTCCTTGTTGGTCAACTCCTTGAGCGGCGTTTGCAGCGTCGGGTTCTTCTCGTAGAAGCCGTCCTTTACAGTTTTCTCATACGCAGCCTTGGTGATCGGCAGGTAGCCGGATTCCTGATGCAGCTTGGCCTGACGGTTGGTGTCGGACAGGAACGCAAAGAATTTGGCGACCCCCTTGTATTCCTCGGGTTTCTTGCCGCCCATTACCCATAGCGATGCGCCACCGATAATCGAATTCTGCGGCGCGCCGGGAACGTCGGGATAGTATGGCATCGGCGCCGACGTGAAATCGAATTTCGCGGTGCCCTTTGCGGTGGCGTAATAGCCCGACGATGTCAGGAAAATCGCGCACTCGCCGGAGGCGAAGCGGCCTTCGCTGGCGTTGGCGCGGCCGCCATAATCGTACGTTTTGTCTTTCTGCAGATCGATCAAGTTCTGCAGGTGCTTGACGTGCAACGGTGTGTTGAAGGTCAACACGGTATCGAAACCGTCGAGCCCATTCGCCTTGGTGCCGATCGGCACGTTGTGCCAGGCCGAAAACTGCTCGATATGCGCCCACGTCGCCCAGGCATTCGAGAAGCCGCAGGTATTGTGACCGGCCGCCTTCAGCTTTTTGGCCGCCGCGAATACCTCGGGCCAGGTCTTTGGAATTTCGGCAACGCCTGCCTTTTTCAGCTCATCCTTGTTGATCCACATCACCATGGAAGATGAGTTGAACGGAAACGACAGCATCTCGCCTTTGGATGTCGAGTAATAGCCGGTGATGGCAGGAAGATAAGCCTTGGGATCGAACGGTTCGCCGGCTTCCTTCATCAGCTGATAGACCGGCTTGATCGCGCCTGTGGCGCTCATCATGGTCGCGGTGCCGACCTCGAACACCTGAATGATGTGCGGCGCGTTGCCGGCGCGGAACGCGGCGATGCCGGCATTCATGGTATCTGCATAGCCGCCCTTGAACGACGGGATGACCTTGTATTCGGATTGGCTGGCGTTGAATTCCTCGGCGAGCTTATTGACGATATCGTTGTTGCCGCCGGTCATCGCGTGCCACCACTGCAGTTCGGTCACCGCGTGAGCGGGACTGGCGAACGCGAGTGTGGCCGCCAACGTCGTGGCAAGGCCGAAGTGTCGAAGCATGGTATTAATCCTCCCCGTTGGATTTATGTACCTTAGCGCGATAGCAGCGCTGGATGACGCGCAAATGATCATATTAGGCAAAGCAACGGAAGCCAGAAAATAGGCGCAAACGCGCACCCGCTAGGTCCATGGTCTGGGTCATTGCTGGCTGTCGCGAGCGGATCGAGCCACATTCAAGTGCGCCCCTGTCCACGCGGCGTCGTCGTAGCGGGAGGCTAGACCGCCTCAAGCTACTCGCGGGGATGTCGCTGGCGCGCGAAGTGACGGAAATCTGGCTCAGCGTTTTCGTTCACTGCCGCAAACGACGCCATCGGCCATTAGGCCATCGATTTCGGGCCTGGAGTATCCGAATTCCGTCAGCACCTCGACGGCATGCTCGCTGAACTTGGGCGGGGTACGGCGCAAGCCCGGTTTGCTGCGCTCCAGCCGGATCGGCGAAGCAACGCCCTTGTACCAATCCCCTGCGATGACATCGCCGCGGTGAACGGCGTGCGGGCTGGTCAGGGCCTGATCGATGGATTGCACCGGCCCGGCCGGCAATCCCGCTGCCAGCAGGCGATCGCAGAGCGGTCCGGCATCGTGCTGGCTGAATACGGTGGCGAGTTCGTCACGCAGCGCATCGCGATTCGCAATCCGGTCCTTGTTGCGTGCGAAGCGTGTGTCGGTAGCGAGTTCAGGCTTGCCGATTTCCTTGCAGAGCTTGCGGAACGTGCCGTCATTGCCGACGCCGATGAAGATGTTGTCGGTGCGGGTAGGAAAGATCGCGTAGGGCACGAGGTTCGGGTGCTCGTTGCCGGTGAGCTGCGGCGGCTTGCCGTGCATGAAATAATTTGCGGCATGTGGATGCATGATGGAAAGGCCGGTCTCGTAGAGCGTGGTTTCGAGAAACTGTCCCAAGCCCGATTTCTGCCGCTCCGCGAGCGCCATTAGAATGCCGATGGCCGCGTAAAGACCTGTCGAAATGTCCACCAGTGGAACGCCGATCCGCATCGGGCCGCTCTGCGGCGACCCCGTCGCCGCGATCATGCCGGTCATCGCCTGAATGATCGCGTCATAGCCAGGATTGCCGCCGCGCGGACCGTCGCCGCCAAAGCCGGAGATCCGACAATGCACCAGCCGAGGAAACTTCGCCCGCAGCACCTCATTGGCGATGCCCCATTTGTCGAGCGTTCCCGGCTTGAAATTCTCGATCAGCACGTCGGCGCTTTGCAGCATCTTCATCAGCACGGCGCGACCGCCCTCTGATGCGAGGTCCAGCCCAATCGAACGCTTGTTGCGGTTGATGCCGACGAAATACGCCGCGTCTTCGCCATGAAAAGGTGGCCCCCAGTCGCGGACCTCGTCGCCTACGGGTGGCTCGACCTTGATGACGTCAGCGCCGTGATCGGCCAGAATCTGCGTGCAATAAGGACCGCCTAGGACGCGCGTCAGGTCGATCACGCGCAACCCGGTCATCGCGCCGGCGGTAGTGTCAGTCGTCATAGGTGGCTCTTGCAGAGTTGCGGAGCACGGTTATGCCATTAAGCATCACAACCGCTTCCGCGCAAATGCGGGCCGTTACTTTGGACGCTGCAACGTTGTCTGGTTTCGTTGCGATGGACCGGCGCGTGGCTTGCCGCGCCGAAGGTAGCAACGCTAGTGAAGGCTGGTGGAGCCAGGCGGGATCGAACCGCCGACCTCTTGCATGCCATGCAAGCGCTCTCCCAGCTGAGCTATGGCCCCTTGAACCTGCCGCGCGGCTTGGGACGCGGGCGGCCGCACCCTGAACATAGTTCAGGCCCGATCTCAAGTCTCCTCGTCGCCGCCGACGTCTCCAATAATGTCTGTGACGTCTTCGTCGCCTTCTTCTTCATCGGCGATGAAGGTGGAATCGTCATCGTCCTCGTCTTCAATGGTCTCGTCGATTTCGATATCGTCTTCCGATTCGGGGACCACGGCCTTGACCTTGCCGGTGTTCTCCTCGGCATCGGCTTCCTCGAGCGGCACCAACTCTTCCGCCTCAACCGGCTCCGGTGTTGCTTCGGCTGCGGTAGCGGCGGCCGCGGCACTGGCGCGCGCTGCGGCATCGGCGCGCGTGCGCGGCGGCGGTACAGGTGCAATCGGCACCACCTCGCCCGTGTAAGGGGAGACCACCGGGTTCTTGTTGAGGTCATAGAATTTCTTACCCGTGGTCGGGCAAATGCGTTTGGTTCCGAGATCGGATTTGGCCACGTGTGGAATCCTGGGAATTTCTGAAAAACGGTGCTTCACTTGGCTAGTTGCCACGCCCCTGTCAATAGCGCTTTGCGGGAGAACTGCAGCGGCGTGACGTAGCGGCGCCCATGTGGTACCTGCCGCGCGCAGAGGACACAATCTTGACCCAATCCGACCAGCCGAGGCCGCTTGAAGCGCGCGAAAGCGGTGCCTTGATAGGGCAGGTCCGCATTCCCGGGGACAAGTCCATTTCACATCGCGCGCTCATCTTGGGCGCCTTGGCGGTGGGTCAGACCACGATTTCCGGCCTGCTTGAGGCCGAGGACGTGCTGAATACCGCGAAGGCAATGAGGGCGTTGGGCGCAACGATCGAACGAACCGCCGATTTCGCCTGGTCCGTGCACGGCGTCGGGATAGCTGGCTTTGCCGAGCCGCGGGCTCCGCTGGATTTTGGCAATTCGGGGACCGGCTGCAGGCTGGTGATGGGAGCGGTCGCTGGCTGTCCGATCACTGCCGTTTTCGACGGAGATGCCTCCCTGCGCGGGCGACCGATGCGACGGATACTGGACCCGCTGGAACTGATGGGTGCGCGGGTCAGCGCCAATGGAGAAGGCGGACGATTGCCGCTCACGCTCATTGGCGCGCGCGATCCGCTGCCGATCGTCTACCGCACGCCGGTGGCGTCGGCGCAAATCAAATCGGCTGTGCTGCTGGCCGGACTGGCCGCGCCGGGCACCACTACCGTGATCGAAACCGAGGCCAGCCGCGACCACACGGAACTGATGCTGGGACATTTCGGCGCCGAGATCGTTTCGGCGCGGGAAGGCAGTCATGGCCGCAAGATTGTGTTGCATGGCCAGCCTGAGCTGCACGGGATCGACGTCGTGGTGCCGGCCGATCCCTCATCGGCTGCTTTCTTCGTAGTGGCTGCATTGGTCGTCGGGGGCTCCGATCTTGTCCTGTCGGACGTCATGATCAATCCGCTGCGCACCGGCCTCTTCACGACCTTGCGCGAAATGGGGGCCGCGATTGAGCAGACCGAAACCCGCGGCGATGCCGGCGAGCCAATGGCGCGGTTGCGGGTCCGGGCCTCAAAACTGCGCGGTGTGGAAGTGCCCGCCGAACGCGCGCCATCGATGATCGATGAATATCTGGTGCTTGCGGTCGCTGCGGCTTTCGCCGAAGGCACCACGATCATGCGCGGCCTGCATGAATTGCGAGTCAAGGAATCTGACCGACTGGAGGCAACCGCGGATATGCTGCGCATCAACGGCGTAAAGGCGGAGATCTCCGGTGATGACCTCATTGTAGAAGGCAGGGGCCATGTTCCCGGAGGCGGGCTTGTCGCCACCCACATGGATCACCGCATCGCGATGTCGGCGCTGGTGATGGGGCTCGGCGCCGAGAAGGCGGTGAGGGTTGATGACACCGCCTTCATCGCCACGTCGTTTCCGGACTTTATCCCAATGATGCGCTCGCTCGGCGCGGAGTTCTCATGATCATCGCCATCGATGGACCGGCGGCTTCCGGCAAGGGCACACTCGGGAAGCGGCTCGCCCATCACTATGGCTATCGCCACCTCGATACCGGCGTGATCTATCGGGCGGTCGCCAAGGCGATGCTGGATGCTGGCGCCGATCTCACCGACGAGACGCGAGCGGTCGCAGCCGCCCTGGAACTGGACCCGGAAAAGTTCGGCGATCCCGTCCTGAAAACCCAGCGCGTGGGCGATGCCGCCTCAGTGGTCTCGGCCATTGCCGAGGTCCGGCGGGTACTGGTTAATTTTCAGCGGCAGTTTGCGGCCGATCCGCCAGGGGCTGTCCTTGACGGCCGCGACATCGGCACCGTGATCTGCCCGGATGCCGATGTGAAAATTTTCGTGTTGGCCGACCCCAAGGTGCGCGCCCGCCGGCGCACATTGGAGGCGAAAGCGCGGGGCGAGGACGCCGACGAGGCTGAGGTTCTGGCTGATATCCTCAAACGCGACGAACGAGACCGAAATCGGGCCGCATCGCCTTTAAAACCGGCCGCCGATGCTTACTTGCTCGATAACTCTCAGTTGGATATAGAAGGCGGCGTCCGGGCCGCCATCGAAATTGTCGAGGCCGTCCGAGCGGGCCGGCAGCCGGTTTGAACCGCTGCCGTCATTGGAGGAAAGCCCGCTCCAGGTCTTGAACGTCGATATCCCGAGGCTGATTGCCTCGTTCAGGCTCCGGACAAAACTCAACGTATCGAACGTGCAGGCATGCTGCCGGCCCGCGGTCGCGATTTTCTCGCGGTTAGCGGTTGTTAGGGTTTGCGGATCCCTGACACTTCACGCGCGATACGCCCTTTAACCCGAATGGCCGGCGATACCCGCATCTGGAGAACAAATGGCTTCGACTGCTACTTCTTATAATCCTTCCCGCGACGATTTCGCCGCCATGCTGGATGAGTCCTTTGCCGGCGGCAATCTGCAGGAAAGCTCGGTTATCAAGGGCAAGGTGGTTGCGATTGAAAAGGACATGGCCGTCATCGATGTCGGCCTGAAAACCGAAGGCCGCGTGGCGCTGCGCGAATTCGCAGGGCCCGGCCGCGAAAGCGAACTCAAGGTTGGTGACGAGGTCGAGGTGTTTCTCGACCGGATCGAGAACGCGCTTGGCGAAGCGGTGTTGTCGCGCGACAAGGCGCGCCGCGAGGAAAGCTGGGGCAAGCTCGAGAAGGCGTTCAACAATAACGAGAAGGTGCACGGCGTCATCTTCAACCAGGTCAAGGGTGGCTTTACCGTCGACCTCGACGGTGCCGTCGCCTTCCTGCCGCGGTCGCAGGTGGATATTCGTCCAATCCGCGATGTCGCTCCGCTGATGAACAACTCGCAGCCGTTCCAGATTCTCAAGATGGATCGCCGCCGCGGTAACATCGTGGTGTCGCGCCGCACGGTTCTGGAAGAAACTCGCGCCGAACAGCGCCAGGAATTGGTGCAGAATCTCGAAGAGGGTCAGGTCATCGACGGTGTCGTCAAGAACATCACCGATTACGGTGCGTTCGTTGACCTCGGCGGCATCGACGGCCTGCTGCATGTCACTGATATCGCCTGGCGGCGGGTCAACCATCCGACAGAGGTGTTGACAATCGGCCAGACCGTGAAGGTCAAGATCATCAAGATCAATCACGAGACCCACCGCATCTCGCTCGGCATGAAGCAATTGCTGGACGATCCGTGGCAGGGCATCGAGGCGAAGTATCCGCTCAATGCGCGCTTTACCGGTCGCGTCACCAACATCACCGATTACGGCGCGTTCGTTGAACTGGAGCCGGGCATCGAAGGCCTGATCCACGTCTCGGAGATGTCGTGGACCAAGAAGAACATGCATCCGGGCAAGATCGTTTCGACGTCTCAGGAGGTCGAAGTGCAGGTGCTCGAGGTCGACTCGGTCAAGCGCCGGATTTCGCTCGGCCTCAAGCAGACCATGCGCAACCCGTGGGAAGTTTTCGTGGAAAAATTCCCGGTGGGATCGACCGTGGAGGGCGAGGTCAAGAACAAGACCGAGTTCGGTCTGTTCCTTGGGCTCGAGGGCGATGTCGACGGCATGGTCCATCTGTCCGATCTCGACTGGAAGCTTCCGGGCGAGCAGGTGATCGACAACTTCAAAAAGGGGGACATGGTCAAGGCCGTGGTGCTCGACGTCGATGTCGAAAAGGAGCGCATCTCGCTCGGCGTCAAGCAGCTCGAGGGCGACCCCTTTGCCGAGCCGGGCGATGTCAAGAAGGGCGCGGTCGTGACTTGCGAAGTGCTGGAGGTGAAGGAAGGCGGCATCGACGTGAAGATTGTCGGTACGGACTTTACGACCTTCATCAAGCGTTCCGAGCTGGCGCGCGAGCGCGCCGATCAGCGCGCCGAGCGTTTCGCCGTCGGCGAAAAGGTCGATGCGCGGGTGATCCAGTTCGACAAGAAGGCCCGCAAGGTGCAGGTCTCGATCAAGGCGCTGGAAGTCGCCGAAGAGAAAGAGGCCATCGCGCAGTACGGCTCCTCGGATTCGGGGGCGACGCTGGGCGACATTCTTGGTACCGCGCTCAAGCAGCGGACCGACAAGTAAGCCTTGGTTTCTTTGTCTCGATCAATTGGGCCCCGGTTGCGACCGGGGCCTTTTTTGCTAGCCGCGCCGCTGCATCAGGCTCTTGTTTTCTCCACATTGCGCCGCAATTGATGTAATTGGGAGATCGCTTCTTGGCGCTGTGCAGAGAAGACGGTGCGATCTCTGAGCCGCTCGCGGGAGATTTTCGATGTCGCTTGATTCAGATGTGATCGTGGATCGCCGCAGGATTCGCCGCAAGTTGACGTTCTGGCGCGTGATCGCCGCTTTGCTTGCGATTGCTGCGGTGGTTACAGCGGGCGTGTTTGCCACGCCTGACGCGCGTAACACGTTCAGCACGTCGGGTTCGATCGCCCGCGTTCATATCGACGGCCTGATCCGCAGCGATGCCGATCGCGTCGAGGCCCTGGAACGGCTGGAAAATTCTCGCTCCGCGGCGGTCGTCGTTCATATCAATTCACCGGGCGGCACAACGGCCGGCTCCGAGCAGCTTTATGACGCGTTGGTGCGGCTGAAGGCCAAGAAGCCGCTCGTGGTGGTCGTCGAAGGCTTGGCGGCATCGGGCGGCTATATCACCGCGATCGCGGCGGATCATATCGTCGCGCAACAGACATCGCTGGTCGGCTCGATCGGCGTGCTGTTTCAATTTCCAAACTTTACCGACCTGTTGAAAACGGTGGGGGTGAAGGTGGAGGAAGTAAAATCGTCGCCGCTCAAAGCCGCGCCCAACGGCTATGAGCCCACCACTCCGGAGGCGCGCGCTGCGCTGGATTCGCTGGTGAAGGATTCTTATGCGTGGTTTCGCAGCCTGGTGAAGACGCGGCGCAGCATGGATGACGCCCTGCTCGATAAAGTCGCTGACGGGCGGGTCTTTACCGGGCATCAGGCGCTGGATCTCAAGCTGATCGATCAGCTTGGCGACGAGAAAGCCGCGGTGGCATGGCTGGTGGCAGAAAAGGGCGTCAAGAGCGGTCTGCCGGTCCGCGACTATAAGCTGTCGCCGCGGTTCGGGGACCTGACCTTCCTGCGAACTGCGGCTTCGATCACACTGGATGCACTCGGTTTGAGTTCGGTGGCGCGCCAAATTGAACAGGCCGGGGTGACGCAAGCGGTCGACCGTTTAAGTCTCGATGGCATGCTGGCATTGTGGCAGCCGCCCGGCAGCAAATGAAGCGCTTGGGTGAGGTTTTTCGATCTTCATTGTGCGTGGCGGGGAAGCCACAACCCCCAATCCACCGCTTTGTCACGTATTTTCGGGCCGCCCAAAATTGATTTAGCGTCTTGACAGTTCAAGGCATTTTCACGGAAATGCACGTCCGTACGTTCCCGGGTCGCAGTCTCGATGATCAAATCCGAACTTGTTCAGCGTATCGCCGAGCACAACCCGCATCTTTACCAGCGGGATGTCGAGAACATCGTCAACGCCATTCTTGATGAAATCGTCGCAGCCCTGGCGCGTGGGGACCGAGTGGAGCTACGAGGTTTCGGTGCATTCTCGGTCAAGCATCGTCCGGCGCGCGCTGGCCGCAATCCGCGCACTGGCGCACACGTCCCGGTCGACCAGAAGAGCGTTCCGTTTTTCAAGACGGGCAAGGAAATGCGCGAGCGGCTGAACCGCGACGACGGAGCTCCCGAGTCCGGCGCCTGAAGCCATTTTGATCGCGCGCGGTCCGGCGATCGTACCCGTATTCTGCAGAGCGTGCCGACTGGTCTCCAGTAACCCCAGAGGGATCATGCGCAAGTTTGTTACCGCTGTGGTCTTGATCCCGCTGGGCCTCATCTTTCTGGTGTTCGCGGTTGCCAATCGTCATCTGGTGACGGTCTCGTTCGATCCGTTCAATTCGGCCGATCCGTCAATTGCGGTCACGCTCCCGCTGTTCGTTGTCATCATCGCGGTGGCGATCGCAGGGGTGGTGACGGGCAGCACGGCGACCTGGTTCCGGCAGCGTCATTGGCGCCGCGCTGCACGCCAGCACGAGTCGGATGCGCGCCGGACACGAGAGCAACTGGCCGACCTGCGCGCTGCTGCCACGGCCGCAAGATACGATCAGCAGCGCCTGGCCGGGCCGGCGCCGGAGCGATCCTACGGGTCCGATGGGCGAGACAAGCAGGGCGCGACGTTGTAGAACGCGCCGCAAGCGCCTCGGCCATTCCGGTCTGTCGCAATCGCTTTAACCTATGCGTTGACCATGTCCTTGATTGTGAAAATTTGTGGCCTGTCCACGCGTGAGACGCTCGCTGCAGCGCTGGATGCCGGCGCCGACATGGTTGGCTTCGTGTTCTTCCCGCCGTCACCGCGGAATGTCTCCTTCGACACGGCGCGCGATCTAGCAGCCCATGTCGGGGGCCGTGCACAAAAGGTCGCACTGA
>JAICIT010000027.1 GCA_025960445.1 Bradyrhizobium sp.
ACACCATACGGATCTTCCGGGTTGCAAATCCGGCCTCTCGGGAATGACAGCCCGCCTCCGCCCTGCGGGCTACGGCGCGGCAGCCTTCGCTCGCTTCGCCGAGGCGTCGGGATCGGCCTGCCGAGCCGTAGCTCGCGAAGCAAGCGAAGGCTGGTGGCGGACGCAGTCATGATCGAACCCGTCTCAGCAGGCAATTCCCATTTTAACGGGAATTTACAGCGAGGAATCGCGTCTGGAGACTGGTTTTGAGACCAAAATTGGCGTTTTCCGGAGCCGTTTCAGTTGCTTACAGCGCAGAAAGCGCCAGAAAATGACGGGAATTTTCCGCCTCAAGACGGGATTGTACTCGGATAAACGGGACTACCGCTGGAGCTTGCCAATGCCGCTCCTATTCCTTTGATTCAACTGCATCTCCAATTGCTCCATGAGGGGGTGGGTTCGCCCTTCGGCGCGCAAACGTTTGAATTCCTCGATGAGCACCCAAGACCAAGGCCGTCCGGGCGCCGCCATTTGGTCGAAGTAGCGACGATAGATCGGTTCCGCAGCACCTGGGCGACCGAGGAACATCAGCGCGTGAGCGTGCCGAATGGCAGGTGACGATGCGTTCGGGTCAACTCCGAGCGCCTCCCTGCAGACCTGTTCTGCGAGCTCGAATTTGCCGTCGAGGATGTACTGGAAGGCTATATCCGACATCCCCTCCAATGCGGCTTGACGGTCCGCCCGCTGCTGGAGGGTCGGAATGCCATCCTTGAACCGCTTTTCGACAGAAGCCACGAACCGGCGATAAACCGTTAAGGCATCATCGACTTCACCGTTGCGGGCCAGCTCCTCGGCCGCCTGAATATCCGCCCGCTCGCGAAGCGCCAACTCCGTCTTCTTGGGAGTTGTCGCGAGACGCAATGGTGGATCATCCCTGATAGCCGCCACTGGCGCCTTCGGCCTCGGACGCACATCCGCTTCCCCCTCGAAGAGGTTTTCCAGACGCCATGCGGCCGGAGACCCACGCCCTTTTGCGCGCAGCTCCTGCAGATCGTCCAGCATCACCTTCTCCCAGGCCTTGCCTGCAAGGAGCTTTCCACGATGTCGCCGGTAAATCTCTTCGGCCTCAGGCACGCGGTTCGTCAACAGCAGGGCATGCGCAAGCGTTGCTTGGACGGAAAGGCGATTCCTAATGGCCGGCGAGAGTTCATTGATGCATTCGAGCGCGTCATCAAACCTGCCGCTGAAAAGAAGGGCCCGCGCGAGCCGGCTGAGCTGTATTTCCGCCAGCGCTGAGGTGTGCGCTTCTATCTCTGATCCATCTTCTCGACTCGCTTTGAGAATATGGCGATAGACACCCCAGGCATCGTCCAAACGACCATGTGTGACAAACATGGCTGCAGTTTCAAGATGCAGCGGGTTCAGTCGGATGAACTCCTCGTCCGCCTTCGACATGACCAATTCGCGGAGTTCCATCGGCGAGCCCGGCCTTAAGGTTGTCGACCAACCACGCTCCCGAAGGGCTATCTCAACCTCCGCCATCAAGGGTGCGGTACGACCTTTCTTCCGAAATTCAGCGAAATCCCGTAGGGTCACATTCTCCCAATTCATCACCAGCACGTTCTCTTCACTCTGGAACGCAAGATAAAACGCGCGAGATTCATCCGTCGCACCGAGGAACATGCGCGCATGAGCGCGGATCAGCTTGACCCAGATGAGCGTACCGTCTTCCGCCAATGCGGCATCTGCGCAACGAAGTGCGATCGCGTACTCACCCTCTAGAATGAGATAGCGAGCAAGCAATCCGATCCTGGCGAGCGCCCGCTCGCGATCGGTATTGACCTTCGGTGTTGCAATAACATCACCTAGATCCTCCTGAGAAGGGTCTTTAGCTCGATCTTTCGACAGGCGCACCTGCTCAAGATAGATTCGCAACGCTTCTTCGTACCGACCTGCATCCCACTCTTCATCACCCGCAACAACTTGCTGAGGGATTTTGCGGCCCTCCGGGTCATTGCGATCTAGAATTGCCTTGTAATACTGTCTCTCCGCTTCGCGAGCTGGCGAAATCCGCAAATCGAATTCATCGACACTATGGGCCTTAGCCAATTTTACCTTCGGTTGGTCCGTGCCAGCCGAACGCGTTTCGATGCCGCCGAACTTTTCCCTGAATTCAAAAATGAACGCGGAAGCCCTGTGATCGCCATTGGCAGCCTTCACGTACTGCCGCATGACAATGATACTAGCGAGCGTCTTCTTATTGGGCCCGCGGCCAACAGTCTTGTTCAGGTATTGGTAGAGTAGATCTGCCTCGTTTCTCGCCCCCTTAGGACGACCTTTCGGGTTACCTGATCGCCTTGGCGGGAAAGGACGACCTCGCGGCCGGTTCGGAGTCTGCTCGTCGGTCATTCGCGCTACTCGCCGAGCTCTCGTTCCTGGCGATAAATTCGAAGCATTTCGCCCCACTCCCCCGGAGCGTCGATCCATTCAATATTTCCAGCCGCAATGTATTTCTCGACAAATCCCTGCTTGAACGCACGATTGAAGATCTGTCGTGCATGCTTTGTGCTCCCCTTGGCGGCTTCTTTGACCTCACCGCGGATGGCCAGTTCGAGCAAGCTTGCGCCTTGGGACTTTTCATCGCCCGCGTCAACGAGTTCACGTCGCAGGTCCAGCTTTTGCTTCCTCTTGCGGCCTTTCGGATTACCAATCTGGCCCGGCTTAAACCGCGTGCTCGGCGGCGGCTTGCAGTAGCCGACTTCGTAGGTCGCATCTGCCGGCGGCCGCTTTCGGCTAGAATCCTCATCTCTTTTCGTCATACTGAGCAGGCCGATGCGGCCTCCTCGCACTCTTCGAAGGACATGCCAGATGCGGCATCATACGCGCGCTTTCCGGTATAGAGCTGCCAACGCCGAACGGCGACGTCGACATATTTTGGGTCAATCTCAATTGTCCGGGCGTGACGGCCAGTCCGTTCGGCCGCGATCAGAATCGTTCCACTGCCACAGAACGGATCGAGCACCAGGTCCTTAGCGACTGAAACATCTTTCAGAGCATCCGCTACCAAGGCCACCGGTTTAACTGTCGGATGCATGGACAGCTCCTGCCGGTTTTCATTCGTATGACCCGTTACGCCAGCATAGTCCCACACATTCGTTCGATTGCGGCCGTGCTTGCCGAGCTCAACATTGTTGCGGTGGGGCTCGGTGCCGCTCTTCCAGATGTAGACGAGCTCGTGTTTAGAGCGATACAGCGTCCCCATCCCGCCCATGCTCTTGTTCCACACGCAGAGGTTCTTCAGTTCAGAATAGACAGCATTGCCTGCAACCATCATTTCGAGCTGGTGGCGCCAATCCATGAAGAGCATATGGATCGAGCCATCCACCGTATTGGAGGCGAGCCGCTGAAAGACCGCTTTCAAAAAAGCGATGAATTCTTCCTTTGACATCTCGCCGCTGGCCATTTGAAATTCACCGTGGACGACCCTGCCATTGCCCGAGACGTTGTTTTCGATTTTGACGTTGTAAGGGGCATCGCCAATTACCATGGCGGCCTTGCTGCCTTCGAACAGCGCATCGTAGCTTGCTTGCTCTCTTGCGTCTCCACAGTAAAGCCGATGATGGCCGAGGATCCATAATTGCCCCAGTCGAGCCACAGGCGGGCCGTGGTGCGGCGTCGGAACGCGGTCTTCGTCTGCTTCGGGATCAAGTGCTTCGCGGGCCTCATCAAGCAATGCATCGAGGTCTGGCGCTTCGAATCCTGTCAGCTCGATATCAATATCAAGCTCGAGCAGCCCTTGAAGTTCAGCCTGCAGAATTTCACGGTCCCAACCGGCCTTCTCTGCCAGCCGATTGTCGGCGATTACGTAGGCGCGGACTTCTGCAGCCGAGAGATGCGACAAGCGGATCGCCGGCACGGTTTCCATCCCGAGCTGCTTCGCGGCCTCATAGCGGCCGTGGCCAGCGATGATCTGATAGTTGTCATCAGTCAGAACGGGATTGACGAATCCGAACTTTTCGATGCTTTTGGCGATCTGCCGGATCTGCTTCCGCGAATGGACCCGCGAGTTCTTGGGGTATGGCTTCAGGAGGTTGAGGCCAACGTCCTCGGTCTTCATCAGACTTACTCGCATTTCTAGAAAAACAGCGATCTCGGCCAGCTAGGACTTTATCGAGCCGACGGAGCTCCATTCCTTAATTTATGGATTTTATAGACCCGTTCACGTGCCGCTTCCTTAACCGGACGTGAAACTGCTATCGAGGCGAGAAAATGGCATATGATGCTGTTGCAGAAATCCAACAGGTGGCTTCCTTCTTGTTGTTTTTAAAGATAAAAATTGACCAACGTGCGATCATTTCGTCAAATTATCCATGAAATAAAGCTTCGGCGATTCTGGCAAGTTTCAATCTGCGGTGTCCGACGCCTCGTTGGTGGCCAAAAGCGCATCCTCGCTGCGGGCGGTCGCAACGGCGCAAGTCTGGGTTTGCAATCGAAAGCCACCAGGTCTACTGAGAAGCGCCTTCGAGTGGAAGCAATACGAGCCTGTCGGGCGCGCCTCATCAATAATGTTCAGGCAACGCCGTCTGCAACTCTTCACCCTCGCTGCTAACTCAGACGCTCTCAGAGCCCCGGTCGCCGCTTCCGTATCATCCTGTAGCATTCGCAGGCTTGGGCCTCTAGCATCTCACGGTCGATGATGGATATAACTCCGCGCGAATACTTGATGTATCCCTTGTCCTGAAGCTCACTCGCGCAGGGGGATATACTGGCGCGCTGGACGCCAAGTAGCTGCGCAATCAGCTCCTGGGTCGCAAACAAGCTCTCATTGCCGTTGATGTCGGCCGCCCGCAGCAGCCAATGGCAAAGCCGTTGCGGCACGGTGTGTTTGCCGTTGCACGCGGCAATTTGCTGCGCCTGCACCAGCAACCAACTTTCCGAGCGGAAAAACAATGTGCGGACGGTTTCGTCGTCCTTCGCAAGGTTGAACAAGACCGCGGCCGGAAGCACATGCGCCGCGCCAGGAATACAGCCCAAGGCGAAGGTGGGGTGCCGGCGACCACCCAGGACAACGCTGCCGCCGATTGCCCCATCAGCGCCGATCATTCCGGCCTCAACAAAATCGCTTCCCACCGCCATTACCGTGGCCACGAGGCCCGACACCGGAAAAACGACATTTTCGATCGTCTGGTCGGGCCGGACGATGAAGTCCCGCGTAGAGAACTCCGTCTGATCCAAATGCCGCTCTAATTCGGGGTGTAGATGTAACAGCTCTGAGAGGACGGCATTTTGGGCCATAGGGCTGCCCCTCAAGGAATCGATCAGGCGCCAAACCTAGCGCTTTATCCATTTGTCCGCACCCTTAGAGAAAAGGCTGAGAACATGCCGCTTCCGCCGGGAGGGTGTGAACTGCTTAGGCCCCTCGACAACAGGCCGGAGTTGCTCAATGGTGAGCTCGTCGGCTACGTGCGCCCTCTGCAGTCTTCCCCGTTGAAATAATCTACCTTTGCGTTTCATCCCAGGGCGGCAGCGGCGAAAATCGCTCGACCAGAAAGTCGATGAAAGCGCGCAACTTAGCCGGCGGATTCCGATCGGACAGATACACTGCATAGATGCCGGCGAACTCGATCGTCGGATGGTCAAGGACGAGACGCACGAGCGTCCCGGCTCGCAGGTCATCTGCGACGATGAAGGTCGGCTGATAAATGATTCCCTCGCCGGCGATCGCCGCAGCGCGCAGGGCATCGCCATTGTTGGCGCGCAGCGGGCCGGAGACTTTGACGGCAACTTCGCCGCGCGACCCGAACTTCCATCGGTCGGCGCCTGTCACTTGTGAGAGCGTATAACCGAGGCAGTTGTGAGCGTTTAAGTCCGCAACGGTTCTCGGTGTGCCGTTCGCCTGGAGGTAACTAGGCGCGGCGGCCAGGATCGTGCGGCAGGGCGCGAGCCGACGCGCGATTAAGCTGGAATCCTCAAGGCTGCCGATCCGAACGGCAACGTCCCAGCCTTCCTCAGCCAGATCTACGAGGCGGTCGTTGAGGCCAAGCTCAACTTGCACATGCGGATAGCGCTTGGCGAACTCCGCGAGCAAAGGCGCGATTTGGCGGCTGCCGAACGAGACCGGCGCGTTCAACCGCAATAGTCCCCGTGGCTCGAAGCGATCCGCGGCAATGCCGGCATCTGCCGCTTCGAGCTCAGCGAGAATGCGCTCCACCGACTCTAAGTAATTGCGGCCTGCTTCCGTGATCGAAAGCCGGCGTGTCGTTCGGTGAAAGAGCTTGATGCCGAGCCGGGTCTCTAGGGCCGCAATATGCTTGGTCACCATCGTCTGCGATAGGCCCAGTTCGCGGCCGGCTGCCGACAGGCTTCCCGACCCGGCAACCCGGGCGAAGACCTGGAGACTGGTAATGCGGTCGAGCAAACGGCCTCACACCATAAGTGTGAAAAGATATCCTTGAAAGCAGTATTATCACATCAATCGGGATAAGCCATATCAGGGCCACCTCATTAGGAGATGCCCCCATGATCGACAACCGCACCGCCCCCTACGCCGCCCTGCTGCTCCGCGTGACACTCGGTGGGCTGTTTCTCGCTCACGCCGCCCTCAAGCTCTTCGTCTTCACGCCCGCAGGCACAGCCCAGTTTTTTGCTAGCCTCGGGCTGCCGACAGGGCTCGCTTACGCCACCATCGCTGCCGAGGTCCTCGGCGGTCTCGCGCTCATTACCGGTCTCTACACACGCGTCGTGGCGGTCGCGCTCACACCGGTTCTGCTCGGCGCGATTGCCACAGTGCATGGGCCCGCCGGCTTTTTCTTCACTGACGCGAACGGCGGCTGGGAGTACCCGGCGTTCTGGGTTGTCGCGCTCCTGGTCCAGGCTCTGCTCGGGGATGGGGCCTATGCCATCAGCGCCGCAGGCCGCTCGCAGAGAGCCGCGCATCTTGCGCTGGCGCCGTCCCGTTAATCAGCCCTTCGAAGGCCGCCCGACGGGCGGCCTCTGTCTTCAGGGAGTTGTCATCATGAATTTGCCCAGCCTGTTCTTGTCGCATGGAGCGCCCACCTTGCCGCTGACCGACACACCGGCCCGCGCGTTCGTGAAGGCGCTCGGTCACAAGCTGCCTCGGCCGCGCGCCATTCTCGTCATCTCAGCCCATTGGGAAACCGACCGCCCGGCCATCAATGCAGTCGCGTCGAACGAGACGATCCACGACTTCTATGGCTTTCCACGCGCGCTCTACGACCTGCGCTATCCCGCGCCCGGCTCACCTGACCTGGCGGAAACGGTCGCATCGCACCTCCGGCAGGCGGGTTTGCCTGCGACATTGATCACAAGCGCGGGCTCGACCACGGCGCCTGGGTCCCGCTTTCCCTGATCTATCCGGCCGCCGACATCCCCGTGCTCCAGCTGTCCGTGCAGCCTCATCTGGGCCCCGACCATCACCTGAAGCTCGGCCAGGTGCTGGCACCGCTCCGCAGCGAAGGCGTGCTCATCATTGGCAGCGGCAGCTTCACCCACGACCTGTCCGAATTCCGCGGCCATGCGGCAAACGACCCGGCACCCGCATGGGTCAACGACTTCGCCGATTGGTTCGATCAGGCGCTCACGGAAGACCGGACCACAGATCTCCTCAATTACCGGCGTCTCGCGCCACATGCGGTCAAAAACCACCCCACCGAGGAGCATCTGTTGCCGCTCTATGTTGCTTTTGGTGCCGCAGGCCCGAATGCTCACGCCGAGCGCTTACACGCCAGTGCAACCTATGGCGTCCTTCGTATGGACGTATACGCGTTTGAGCATCGACCATGAAGGTCTCAGCACGTCGTAGGATATCCAAACTCGTACACAATCCACAGCCGCTGCAGTAATTGTAGGGCCGTCGTGACGTTCCATCCGACTACGCAGCTAACGACGATCGTAACGCACTACATTTGCAGTCTCGTATTGACATTTGACTGAGCGATCTGACGGCGTATGATCTGCGCCAATGTGTGCGTTTGAGACAGTGCCGGATGCGCGAGACTCTCAAATCATATCGCAACCAGCGGCGAGAGGTATGGGTAGCAATTTGTTCTATCTTAATTTTCGCCGTGCTACTTTCTTGTTTACTTGCCTTCGAACTGATCCAGACGCGCCACAACATTATCCAAACAGGCTATCTGCGGGCGCGAAACCTTTCGCTGGCATTGGAGGAGCAGACTCAGCGCTCAATTCAGACTCTCGACTTCACCCTCGCACTGGTTTCAAACGAGCTGGCCGACCGACCAAGTACACCGTCGCACGACCCGCAATTCACCTCCGGATTGCGACGGGAACTGGCTAAGCTTCCTTACGTGCGTGCCCTGTTTGTTGTCGGTCGAGATGGCTACCTCATTCAGGACACGGATGTCGGAACGCCTAATGTTAGCTTGTCTGATCGACTCTATTTCAAAACGCAAGCTGACAGCCCAACATCGGCGCTTTATGTAGGTGAACCGCTACGCAGTCGCTCGACCCAAATTGGATCACCTTGGTTTCTAAGTGTAAGCAAAGGTATTCGTCTATCGGATGGGAGCTTCTACGGAGCGGTCGTTGCAGCCGTTGAACCCCTATATTTCTCACATTTCTATTCTGAATTGGGCGACCCTAAGGAAATCGCCGTCGCACTCATCCATAGCTCCGGTTTGCTGATCGCCCGGTATCCCGTACAAGCAAATTCTTCCGGTGTCTCGCTTGCCGACCAGAAGCTGTTTACCACTGAGCTCAAAGCCGCCAGCTCGGGCGCATTTTCCGATGTCAGTAAGGTGGACGGGGCTGAACGTCTCTATTCGTACCGGACGGTCGAGCCCTGGCCTCTGGTCGTCGCTGTCGGACTGAACAAAGAATTGCTCCTTGCCGATTGGCAGCGACAAGCATTCGCGATGTGTGCTGCGGCGGCGGCGCTTATCGTGGTACTTATTATTGCTGCCACGGTTATCATCCGGCGACGCGTGCACGATCTGCAAGTTGCCGAGCATCTTCACAATATTGATCGCCTCGAATCGCTTGGTCAAATAGCGAGTACCGTAGCGCATGATTTTAACAATTTACTATTCATCAGTGGCGGAAACATCGAAACCGCGAGCCGCAAATTGCCAAGCGAGCATCAGTGTCAGCAACGATTGTCAACCGCGCTCCAGGCGGTGCAACAGGGCGGCCGTATGGTGAAGGATCTGTTGAGCTTTGCGCGACATGGTCCGGCAGAGCCAACGACTAAGAACTTATGCGAAATACTTTCCCGTGAAGCAGACCTGCTTCGACAGGCGGCGCGGCCCTGTAGGTTGGCCGTTGCGCTTCCTGACGCTCGCTGCGAAGCTGTAATAGATGAGAACGGCTTCGAGCGAGCGCTTATGAACCTTGTTGTAAATGCCCGCCAGGCGACGAGTACTTCCGGCGTAATCACTGTGACAGCAAAGATCGTCGCAGTCACTCCTTCTGACAGGAGGACATGGCCCGGCTTAGCGTCAGGCCAAATATGTTGCTTGTAGCGTCGAAGACCAGGGAGAAGGGATTCCTCCCCATTTGGTTTCGCGCGTCTTCGACCCATTCTTCACTACCAAAGCTGAAGGAAAGGGGACCGGACTGGGGCTCAGCCAAGTCTTTCGTTTTGCCCGGCAGTGCGGCGGAGGGGTGTACGTTCAAAGCAAGCTCGGCTCAGGCACTACCGTCACTTTAATACTGCCGCTAGCGACGTAGGCTCCGCGGCCGGGTCGCCAATTCGACCAGTCGCAGCAATTCAGCAGAGGTCCTCCTCATGAGAGAAGGAGCCCACCGCCGATGATGGAAGCGGCCGCGAACAATAGAACATCAAATTCCCGCTTCATCAGGCTAGGTGGATGTACGCCTAGAGCTTTTAATTTACCGGAGTTTAAGGCACAATTCTGGCTACATAGCCCTAGGAGGCCCATATGTTGGACGACTTCAAGAAATTCGCGCTCAGGGGGAACGTTGTTGATTTAGCAATCGGCGTCATCATCGGCGCGGCATTCGGCGCAATTGTTGCGTCGATGGTTGGCGACATCATCATGCCGATCGTCGGCGCAGCCGCCGGCGGGCTCGATTTCTCCAACTATTATCTTCCTCTAAGTTCTTCAGTAAAACCCGGCCTGGCGCTCGCTGACGCCAAGAAAGCGGGGGCAGTCTTGGCATATGGCAACTTTATCACCATCACCATCAACTTCATCATCATCGCTTTTGTCTTGTTTTTGATAATCCAGCTCTTCAACAGAATGAAGAAGAAGGAGGAAGCCAAGCCTGGCGAGACGCCTGCTACAGAGAAGCTGCTCACAGAGATCAGGGATTTGTTGGCACGCCGTACATAAGGGCACGACGCCGTTGTACGGACACCGGGAGCGAGAGACTTGAGCCTTGCTTGACCATGTGCTCTCATTTCGACCTTGGTGAATACGTCAAACGGAGGATCAGATGAAACGTCTCGTGATTGCCGCACTAATTACCTCCTTCGCAGTCGGCTCCGCCTATGCGCAGTCTTGCTCGGTCAAGGCCGTTGGCAAGGATGGTAAGGCGCTAGCTGGGGCTGCAAAGACAAGTTTTCTGAAAAAGTGTTGTGAAGACAGCGCGATCAGTAAAGACGGGAAGCCGCTCTCGGGCGCGGCGAAGACCAGCTACGTCACGAAGTGCGAAAAGGGCGGCTGAGAGTTCGAAGCCAAGCCCCGTTTTATTGCAGGATTAGGAGTTGAAAATGCGTACGTTCGCGCTCGTCTGCTCCATCTTCCTCGGAGCCTCTTTCCTCTCGTTTCCGGCGGTAGCCCAGCAAAAGACCGCGAAGGCCTGCCAGGAAGAATGGAGAGCCAATAAGGCGGCCAATCAGGCTAAAGGCATAACCGAGAAAGCGTACGTCGCGCAGTGCCGGGCGGGCACAACCACCGCTACGCCCGCCCCGGCAGCTCCCACAGCCGCAGCACCGCCTAAGGCGCCGCCCAGCGCGGCACCTGCGGCGTCCTCTCGGCCCACCCGGCCAGCCGCTCCGGCGGCACCATCAGCGGCAACGCCGTCTGGCGCAAACCAGTATTCGACCGAAGCTCAGGCAAAGGGACGCTGTGGTTCCGGCACTGTCGTTTGGGTCAACCTAAATTCGAACATCTATCATTTCGCCGGCCACAAGGACTACGGGCACACGAAATCCGGAGCCTACATGTGCGAGCGCGATGCCATGAGTGAAGGGATGCGTGCCGCAAAGAACGAAAAGCATCCCTAGCGAATGAACAAGCAAAGCGGGGCGGCACAGAAATAGCGGAGGTACATATGGGTCTTTTTGATCAAGTTGGCGGAGCCCTAAAGGGTGCCATCGCTTCCGAGCTTGCCGCGAATGCGCCTGGATTGATCAATGCTGTGCTCGCGAAGACCAATATGGGAAATCTTCAGGGCTTGGTTGACCAACTTCAGCAGGGCGGATTGGGCGATCAGGTAAAGTCCTGGCTCGGCAACGGGCAAAATATGAGAGTCAGCCCCGAGCAAATCCAGTCAGCGTTAGGCAATGATCAGCTTCGTCAACTTGCCGCGCATTTCGGGATACCAATGGATGCGGTATCCAAACTACTGGCAGAACACCTGCCTGCGGCTGTCGATCAGGCCAGCCCTGATGGAAACCTACAAGGCTCTTGACTGAGAGCGCAGTCGCACTTTTACGATTTATTGAAGCCTCCACCTGCCGCGGTCAGTCCACGATCGACACGGAACACGTCGATCGTGCCGTTCTTTTCGATGGGTGGAGGACAGACTGTACAGCGTCCTTCGGATGGATATTTACGCGTTCGGAGACACTGGTAAGGAAATCCGCAAGCCGCCGCCGCAGTGAGCACGCTGATGATCGTCCATGCATCCGTGGAAACACAAAGGAACAAAGGTGCAGACGGACGATTGGAGCCGATAGCAGGCCGAAGGGGTGGCTCTGCGGCACGGCCCAAGCCATGCGATTTTCAAGACACTTTTTACTTGCTCCTGCCCGCTTGTCCTACGGACGGATGGAATTAATTAATGGCGTCAACTCACAATGTCTCGATCAGAGGAGCTCACGATGAGCAAGATCAACATCGCGGTGTTGGTTGGCAGCTTGCGTCGAGATTCGTTCAACGCAAGGCTCGCCGCAGCGGTCGCCAAGCTCGCGCCTGCCGAATTCACTTTCAAGACCTTACAGATCGGCGACCTTCCGCTTTACAATCAGGACGATGATGGAAATCAAGCGGCTCCGGTAAAGCGCCTGAAATCTGAGATCGCGGCCTCTCAGGGATTGCTGTTCGTCACACCAGAGTACAATCGCTCTATACCCGGTGTTCTAAAAAATGCAATCGACCATGCGTCGCGGCCTTACGGTCAAAGCGCGTTTGCCGGAAAGCCGGGCGGCGTCATCGGTGTTTCCGTCGGCGCGATCGGCACCGCAGTCGCG
>JAICIT010000028.1 GCA_025960445.1 Bradyrhizobium sp.
GATCTTACTTCTTGTCGCGCATCGCATCCAGGCTCAGCGGTCCGCCGCCGGCGCAGGCGAGCACGAGGCACGAGAAGCAGAGCATGATCGCGAGATTGCCGTTATTCAGCAGCGGGATGAAGCCTCGCGGGAAGTGCCCGATGAAATAGGCAAAGGCCATCTCACCGCAAAGGATGAATGCGGCGATGCGCGAGAACAACCCGAGGATCAGGAGGCCGCCGAATATGAACTCGAAAATAGCCGCGATGCCGAACAACGACAGCACCTCGACCTTTTCGAACATCGGTACGGGCGGAAATTTGAACAGCTTCGCCACGCCATATTGAAACAGCAGCAATCCGGTGACGATGCGAAAAATGCTGAGGACGTAGGGCTCGCCGGCCGCAAGTAGCTTGTCGAACTTGTTCATGGTCGTTTCCCTCAGTTCCGCTTCATCGCGGCATCAGCACTCCAGGTGCCCGCGCCGGCGGTCGATAGATAAAGACAGGCGAAGCAATAGATGATCGCCAGCGTGCCGCCGTTGACGAGGGGATAGAAACTCTTGGGCGCGTGAGCCATGAAATAGGCCACCGCCATTTCGCCGGACAGAATGAAAGCCGCCGGACGCGTCAACAGGCCGATAATCAACAGCGCGCCACCGATCAGTTCAATGAAACCGGCAGCACCTATGAGGGAGAAAGGCTTGATGTTGGCGTAAGCCGGCACGGCCGGAAAGCCGAGCAGCTTGCCCATCCCGTGTTCGATGATCATCAGCCCGGTGATAATGCGCAGCACGCTCACGGCGCGCTGCGTCCATCCAGCCATTGTCCCGTTCATGATTGTGTCCCACTCATGATTGTCGAAGTCGAATTCGTCAGTCGTAACGTGTCGCGGTGCTCAGGAAAAGCATAGCGCGCCAACGAAAAATCAGCGGCGCTATGCAAAGCAGCAGAGGAATAATGCCGCGCTGCAAGTGTTTGCGGCGGGGCTGATTCGAGCCCGTCGGCGGGTGTGAGCGCCGCCCGCGCGGCACTCACTAACGCATCGCCAATGAGATTGCTCCCTGAACACGCGCGTAAAAGGCCGGGACATTGTTCCGGCCTCTCGTCGATTTGAGCAGATTGAAAACGCGCTAGCGCCACTCGACCTTGGTGATCTCATACGCCTTGGCGCCGCCAGGCGCCATGACTTCGACAGACGCGCCCTTTTTCTTGCCGATGAGCGCGCGCGCCAGCGGCGAAGTGATGGAGATGCGGCCCTTCTTGGCATCGGCTTCCGGCTCGCCCACGATCTGCCACACCGCTTTCTTGTCGGTGTCCTCGTCGACCAGCGTGACGGTGGCGCCGAATTTGATGGTGTCGCCGGACAGTTTGCTGATGTCGATCACATCGGCGCGCGCAAGCTTGTCCTCCAACTCGGCGATGCGGCCTTCGTTGTGGGATTGCTCTTCCTTCGCGGCGTGATATTCGGCGTTCTCCGAAAGATCGCCATGCGTGCGCGCTTCCGCGATATGCTCGATGATGCGCGGACGCTCCACCGACTGGCGCTGCTTCAACTCGACCTCAAGGGCGGCGTAGCCGCCGGCGGTCATCGGTACCTTTTCCATCATCTCCATCGTCCTTCAACATCATGCGGACCAATCCGCGGCACGCACAAACGCCGAAACAGAACACCCTCATGACTGGCGGGTTCCCAGGCACGAGGGCTCTCATTGCCAATCGCTTGCCGGAGAACCGCACGGCCAAAACGATCAGGTTTCGGAAAAATAACTCTGCAGCGTGCGGACCTCAAGGTCCCCGCCCAGATAGGCGCGGATGCCCTGCGCTGCCGCAACGGCACCTGAAAGAGTGGTGTAATATGGCACTTTATGCAAGAGGGCAGCTCGTCGCAACGAGCGGCTGTCGGCCAGCGCCTGCGGCCCTTCCGTGGTGTTGAAGACGAGCTGAATGTCTCCGTTCATGATGGCGTCGACAATATGCGGCCGCCCCTCCAGAACCTTGTTTACCTTCTCCGTCGGCACCCCGAATTCGGCAAGGAAACGCTGGGTCCCCGATGTCGCCATCACCTTGAAACCGGCACCCGACAGCAGCCGCACCGCTTCGGCAATGCGGGTCTTGTCGATATCGCGGACCGAAACGAAGACCGTACCCTTGCGCGGCACACGGGTGCCGCCGCCGAGCTGGCTTTTTGCAAACGCTACCTCGAATGAGCGGTCGATGCCCATCACCTCGCCGGTCGATCGCATCTCCGGCCCCAGCACGGTATCGACGCCGGGGAAGCGTGCAAAAGGAAACACCGATTCCTTGACGCCGACATGGCCGAGCTTGGGCTTCTTCAAGTTGAAGTCCGCAAGCTTCTCTCCGGCCATGAGCCGCGCCGCGATCTTCGCCACCGGCATGCCGACCACCTTGGCAACAAATGGTACGGTGCGGGATGCCCGCGGATTGACTTCAAGCACGTAAATTTCGCCATCCTTGATGGCGTATTGCACGTTCATCAATCCGACCACGTCGAGACCGAGCGCCAGCTCGCGGGTCTGTCGCTCCAGTTCGGAAATCATTTGCGCGTCGATCGAATGCGGCGGCAGCGAGCAGGCGGAGTCGCCGGAGTGAATGCCGGCTTCCTCGATATGCTCCATGATGCCGACGATGAAGGTGTCCTTGCCGTCGCAGAGGCAGTCGACGTCGATTTCGATGGCATCGGATAGATAGCGGTCGAACAGCAGCGGGTTCTTGCCCAGCACCGTGTTGATCTGCCCGGTCTTATCGTTCGGATATCGCGCCTTGACATCGGCAGGCACCAGCTCCGGCAAGGTGCCGAGAAGGTAGTCGCTGAGCTGGTTCTCCTCGCGGATAATCTGCATCGCGCGACCGCCGAGCACGTAGGACGGACGCACCACCAGTGGCAGTCCGAGATCGGCGGCCACCAGCCGCGCCTGCTCGACCGAATATGCAATGCCGTTCTTCGGCTGCTTCAGATGCAGCCGGTCCAGCACGCGCTTGAAGCGGTCGCGGTCTTCGGCCAGGTCGATGGCGTCGGGCGAGGTGCCGAGGATCGGCACATTGGCCGCTTCGAGCGCGCGCGCAAGCTTCAGCGGCGTCTGTCCGCCGAACTGCACGATCACACCGTGCAGGGTACCCTTGCTTCGTTCGGTCGTGATAATCTCGAGCACGTCCTCGGCCGTCAGCGGCTCGAAGTACAACCGGTCGGCGGTGTCGTAGTCGGTCGACACGGTTTCCGGATTGCAGTTGATCATGATGGTCTCGTAGCCGACGTCGTGCAGCGCGAAGCAGGCGTGGCAGCAACAATAGTCGAATTCGATTCCCTGACCGATCCGGTTGGGTCCGCCGCCCAGAATGATCACTTTCTTGTTGTCGGACGGGGCGCTTTCGTCGGCGGCTTTGCCCGCGAATGGGGATTCATATGTCGAATACATGTAGGCAGTGGGCGAAGCGAATTCGGCAGCGCAGGTGTCGATGCGCTTGAATACCGGCCTCACCCCGAGCGCGTGACGCTGAGCGGTCACATCGGCTTCTGATTTGTCCGCGAGCACCGCGAGCCGCGCGTCGGAAAAGCCCATCGCTTTCAGGCTGCGCATACCGAATGCGTTCCCTGGCAGTCCGCTGGACTTGATCTTGCTTTCCATCTCGACGATTCCGCGCATCTCGGCCAGGAACCAGGGATCGATCTTGCAGGAGGTGAAGATCTCCTCATCGGTCCAGCCGAGCCGCATCGCCTGAGCTACCTGCAGGATTCGGTTCGGCGTCGGCGTGCCCAGCGCGGCGCGGATCGCGTTCTTGTCATCGCTGCGACCAAGGCCTTCGATCTCGATCTCGTCGAGCCCGGTCAGTCCGGTTTCAAGCCCACGCAGCGCCTTTTGCAGGCTTTCCTGAAAAGTGCGGCCGATCGCCATCACTTCGCCGACCGATTTCATCGACGTCGTCAGAGTGGTCGAGGCCCCCGGGAATTTCTCGAATGCAAACCTTGGAATCTTGGTGACGACGTAATCGATCGTCGGCTCGAACGAAGCCGGTGTGGCGCCTCCGGTAATGTCGTTGGCGATCTCGTCGAGGGTGTAGCCCACGGCAAGTTTGGCGGCGACCTTGGCGATCGGAAAACCCGTGGCCTTTGACGCCAGTGCCGAGGAGCGCGACACCCGGGGATTCATTTCGATCACGACCATGCGACCGTCGGCGGGATTGACGCCGAATTGCACATTGGAGCCGCCGGTTTCCACGCCGATCTCGCGCAGCACCGCCAGCGAGGCGTCGCGCATGATCTGGTATTCCTTATCGGTCAGCGTCAGCGCGGGGGCCACCGTAATGGAATCGCCGGTATGCACTCCCATCGGATCGAGGTTCTCGATCGAGCAGATGATGATGCAATTGTCGCGTTTGTCGCGCACCACCTCCATCTCGAACTCTTTCCAGCCGAGCACGGATTCCTCGATCAGGACTTCGTCGGTCGGGGAGGCATCGATGCCGCGCTCGACGATCTCGATGAACTCTGCCTTGGTGTAGGCGATGCCGCCGCCGGTACCGCCCATTGTGAAGGAGGGCCGGATGATCGCGGGCAGCCCAATATCATCGAGCGCGCGCAATGCATCCGGAAGCGTCTTGGTCTGCATCGAGCGCGGGGTTTCCAGCCCGATCCGGGTCATCGCCTCGCGAAAACGGCCGCGATCCTCCGCCTTGTCGATGGCGTCGGCAGTGGCGCCGATCATCTCTACGTCGAATTTGGCAAGCGTGCCTTGGCGGCGCAGTGAGAGCGCGCAGTTGAGCGCGGTCTGCCCGCCCATGGTCGGTAGCAGCGCGAAGCCGCCGGGAATGACGTCACGTTCCTTTTCAATGATCTTGGCGACAATCTCCGGCGTGATCGGTTCGATATAGGTGGCATCCGCCAATTCCGGGTCGGTCATAATCGTGGCCGGATTGGAATTGACGAGAACGATTCGATAGCCTTCTTGCTTGAGCGTCTTGACCGCCTGGGTGCCGGAATAATCAAACTCGCAGGCTTGCCCGATTACGATGGGGCCGGCGCCGATGATCAGGATGGTCGAAATATCCGTTCTTTTGGGCATCAAGTCTCACGGGCCGGAAATTGGGCACAAAAAAAGGGCGCGCATGCCGCGCGTCCCTCGAACCAAGAGCGCGTATTCCTCGCGCGCGGGTGGTCTTTAGACCAGATTTTGCAGCCGCGAAAGGGCCTTAAAACGCCCTTCAACCGGCATTTTCACCCGTGAGTGGCTGGAGGAGCGGCGGGGGTAAGCCAACCAGTTGGCATTAAGGCCTTGGGCCAACGATGAGCGCGGGCCGCGCGACGAAGGTCATCCTCGAGGGATTGTGTCCGATGTTGTGATCCGTGCGCGAGGCGTTAAAGCCCGCGGCGGCCAGTTTCGCAATCATTGCGTTTTCACTGTAGCGCTGCAGTCCGACCCGCCGGCGCAAGTGCCGGTAGTCGGACAGCGCCGTACTGACGAGCCCGATCAGCGCGTCCCTCAGGAAGCCATGCTTCCGCGCAAATCGCAGCAGCGCGAGCACGTCCCTCCCCATGCCGACCTCGGGGCGAAGAATATCGCCGACGACGAGCCGGCCGCCGGGTTTCAACAGCCGCTTGATCACAGCAAAGGCGACGTCGAGCTCGAGAGGGGTCATGTATTGGGCGACCGAATTCATCACCGCCAGATCAACCGATTTCTCTGCCATCTGCCGCAACTCATCGAGCGAACGGACCCGAACCTTCGTGTTCGGCGCGAAGCGCGCGATCAGCCGGCCGCGCACGCCCGGTGCGGGCTCCGCCAGGATCAGTTTGCCGCAGGCATCCGCGACCTTGCCCGCGGAAAGGGCCTCGCCGCATGCATAATCGAGCACGACCGAGTCCGGCGAAGAAATGTAACTGATGATATCGTTCGCGATCAGCTGAAAATGCAGGTCGCGATGGAGCTTGCTCGCATAAATCGTGTGCGTGGAATCGTAATAGTCGATCCAGTCGTCCATCGCGGCAGGCATCCATGGCGGCGGGTTCCGGCACCGGAACCAGCTTTAAGCTCACGCGTTAAAGCGTCCGGCAACCTCTGTCCATGCCGTCCAACATCCGGTTTCCTAGCAGGAAGGTGCATCGTGAGCAAAACCAGATCAGACAAAACCGCTGCCGATCTAGACACCCCCACCGATCTGCCGGAAGCAGCGGTGAACAAGATTTCGGCCGCACTCAACACGCTGTTGGCGGATGCTTTTGCACTTTACGTGAAGACCAAGAATTTCCATTGGCATGTCAGCGGCCGACATTTTCATGATTACCATCTGATGCTTGACACGCAATCCGAGGCGATTTTCGCAACTACCGACCAATTGGCGGAGCGCGTGCGTAAGCTCGGCGGCACCACCCTGCGGTCAATCGGGCAGATCGCGAAATCTCAGACCATCAAGGACAATAATGAGGAATACGTCCCGCCGCGAGAGATGCTGCGCGAACTGATGGAGGACAACAAGCATGTGGCCGCCGCGATGCGCAAGGCCCACAAGCTTGCCGACGACAACGAGGATTCCGGCACTGCCGGCTTGCTCGAGACTTTCATTGACGAAACCGAGCGCCGCACCTGGTTCTTGTTCGAGGCCAGCAGGCAGGAAGGCAGCAACGCGGCCTAGACTTATTCTTCTGACGCGCTTTCTTCACGCGAGCCGGCGTCCACTTCGCTCGAAAAATCTCTGGAGGCGTTCGCGACCTGCTAGACGAGCGGGCGCGATCATTTCTGGAAACCGCGTGAGTAATTGCCCGGTGCCGGCCCGCGCCGTCAGGGCCGGAATGACTGCAGTATTTTGGTCAAGGCGACGCTCGCCGTCTGCAGCTCTTGCAAATGGATTTTCGAAAGCATCCGCAATTTCTGTTCGCCCTTTTTCGTCAGTTTCACCAGGATGCGCCTGCTGTCATCTTCATCGGCGATCCTTTCGAGCAGCCGAAGCCTTGTCATCCGGTCGACCAGCTCCACCGCCGTGTGGTGCCGAACCAGAAGAAACTCGGCCAACTCACCCACCGAAAGCGGTTCCGCGCTCGAGAAGCCCTTGATGGCGAGAAGCGCCTGATGCTGTTGGGGCGTGAGCCCGGCATCACGAGCAGCCGTTTCGCTGAACGACAAAAACCTGCGAAGTTGAAAGCGAAACTGAGCCAACGCTTGGTAGTCGACGGCTTGAGCATCGGCGTGGGTTTGCCGTTTGTCGCTGACCGCCAGGTCGCGCGGCTCTCGCTGTTTCGATCGAACCATGATTGCCCGCCCACGATCAAGCGAACAGCATACCCTCGATCGTCGTACGCGCCAATTTTCTGCAGATTATCAATTTCGTGAAAGTGCGGCAGGACAGGGGAACGGCCGCGACAAATGTGCGCCGGGATATGCGAACTATTTGGCAGCCGCGCTCAACAGGTTCATCAGGATGTTCTGAAATCCAACCGGGATGCGCGTGTTCTTCCGGCGCACCGACTTCTCCAGTGCCTCCGCAATTTCCTCTATGGTATAGTCCTGGGTCGTGGATTTTGCGATGAGGTCGCGCCACATCGCCGACAGCGATTTTCCGGCGTGAAACGGCCGCTTGATGATCACACCCTGTGATCTAGCCCATCGAAGAATCTCATCGACGGTTTGCGGACCGCAATTCCGTGCGCCAACAATATCGGAATAGCTCAGGCTTCGCAGCAGGCGCGCGGGCGGTATCCATCTCCCTTTCGGCGGAGTTTCGCCGGTCAACTCCGGCGCCAGGTTCTTGAGGACGTTTTCGGCGCGTATGCTCAAGGGCGTCGACTGTGCGGGCGCTTCCGCCAAAACTTCCCTGGAGCTCGAAGATGAGGTGAATGACGCTATCTGCGGACGGAAAGCAGGAGCAGGCTTGTTGTCACGCCGCGCGATCGAACGAGCGGCATCGCCGCTCGCGGCGGTCCCGCTGCCGTTCTCCGGCCAGCTATCGCACTCCCGCGCGTTCGAAGTTTTCAACTTTCGAAGCATTGGCCTCCTGCCATCGAAGTCACGCTTCGCACGGCGAAATTATCCGCACCATAAGCATAAAGTTCAATATGTATCGTTATGCGATATAAAGGCATGGAACAGCATTGGTTCCTGCGACGAAAGTGAAATTGACAGGCTTGGCACGAAGGGAATTCTCTGGGGTTTCAAAGAGGCATTTAAAGTGCCTTGCCGGCTGACCGTTCGATCGAGCGGCAGGCTTGTGCGGCCGCATAAAAGGCTGGGAGGATCAATACTCATGAAAAGCGAAATTTTCGGACGAGAAATCCTGAAATCAAGCGGCAATGCGAGCGTGTCACGCCGCACATTGTTGCAGGTTGGCGCGGGGCTTTTCGGTAGCGCCCTTTTGCCCGGAACCATCAACGGCGCACTTGCGGAAGAACATCCGTCGATTGGCACCTATCCCGCCGGTTCCTCCGGCTCGTCGGTTTTCATCGGCATCACCGTCCCGCGCACCGGGACCTACGCTCTGCAGGGCGAGGACGAGCTGAAGGGGTATGAACTCGCTGTCGAACACATCAACAGCGGCAATGAACTGATCAAGAAGATTTCGCCGAAGACAACCAAGGGGGTGCTCGGCAAGGAACTGAAATTCGGCGTCGCCGACTCCGGCGCCAAGCCGAATGAGGCTGTGCAGGCCGAACAACGCTTTATCAGCGAGAACAAGGCCGTGCTGATGACAGGCTCGACCTCGAGCGCAGTCGCCGTGGCGCTCAACAAACTCGCCCAGCGCGAGAAAGTGCTCTACGTCGCCGGCATTTCCGGTTCCAACGACACTACGGGCAAGGATTGCGTGCGCTACGGCTTCCGGCAGTGCTTCTATGGCCAGACCGCCGCGGCCGCGATCGGCCCGATCGTCGTCAAGAATTTCGGCAAGGGCAAGAAGGCCGCCTACCTGACGCCCGACTACACCTACGGGCACACCGTCACCAAATCGATGCAGGACTACCTGGCGACTGCCGGGTGGACCACCGCGACCAACCAGGTCGCTCCGCTCGGCGCGCCCGACTATTCTTCGTATCTGCTCAACATCGCCAATTCCGGTGCCGACGTGTTGCTCAACGTCAACTGGGGCCACGACGCGGTGTTGTCGACACAGCAGGCCAAGCAATTCGGCATCTTCGACAAGATGAAGCTGGTGGTGCCGTACCAGACGCCGTTCCTCGCTCGGGAAGCCGGAGACTCGCTGTTGGCCGGCGTCTATGCGGCAACGGATTTCTGGTGGACGCTCGAGGACAAGTATCCGCTCGCCAAGATGTTCGTCGAGGCGTTCGAGAAGAAATACGGCTACAAGCCGGAGTGGGGCGCCAACAACGCCTACATGGAGTTCGCACTTTGGGCGGAGGCGGTGGAAAACGCCGGAACCTTCTATCCGCCGGAGGTTATTAAGTCATACGAAGCCGGCCGGAAGATTCAATCGACCGTCGGCGAGGTCTATTTCCGCAAAGAGGATCACCAGCTCGTGCGGCCCGTGATTATCGTCAAGGGCAAGGCACCCAAGGATATGAAGAACAAGGAAGACTATTACGACGTTGTGGAGATCGTTCCCGGCGCCGGGTTGATGCAGAAGCCCGACGCATTTGGCTGCAGTCTCGGCGACTATACCTGAGCCAAGTCAGGCGCCCTTGGCGCCGCGGGCAGTCGCCACTGCCCGCGGCGCTGTTTTGCGCCAATTCCACAAGCGGGCCGACATTTCAGCAACCGTAGCGATTGCCCATCATGATCAATTGGCCCAATTTTATTTCGCAGGTGTTCAATGGGCTGGCGCTCGGGGCGTTGCTGGCGCTGATCAGCTCGGGCCTGACGATTATCTACGGCACGCTCGGCGTGCTCAATCTCGCGCATGGCGCGATGTTCATGCTTGGCGGTTACGCCGGCTTCGTCGCCTATCAATATACAAGTTCCTTCATCGTCGCGGTGATCGCCGGTTCGCTGTTTGTCATGGTCGTCGGACTGGCGATGGAACGGATCATCATCCGCCATTTCTACAACCGCCCGCATGAGGACCAGCTTCTCGTCACGTTCGGGCTCGGCATCTGCTTTGTCGAGATCGTGCGGCTTTTCTTTTCGAGCCAGTCGAAGCAAGTGCCGCCGCCGCCACTATTTCAGGGGATCACGTCGCTCGGCTTCATGTATTACCCGACGTATCGGCTGGCGGTGGTCGGCATCGTCGCGGTCGCGCTCGGTGTTCTCTTTCTTGTTCTGTATCGCACGCGACTGGGCATGATCGTGCGCGCCGGCATCGAAGATTCAGTGATGGTGGACTCGCTCGGCATCAACGTTCACCGCGTCTTCATGATCGTGTTCGGCATCGGCGCCATGGCGGCCGGCTTCGCCGGTATCGTCAACGCTCCAGTGGTTTCGCTCACGCCGGGCGTCGGCGATGACATCCTGGTCGAAACTTTCGTGGTGGTGGTGATCGGTGGGGTAGGCTCGTTCCCGGGCGCTGTTCTCGGTGGGCTGATCGCCGGCGAGATCATCAGCGTCACCTCGATGTTCAATCCCGGCTACGCCTATGTGATGCTGTTCGCGGTGATGACGCTTGTGCTGGTGGTGCGGCCGCACGGGCTGCTCGGTGTAGAGGGCCGCGAATGAACGTGGTCACCTGATGCTCAAACAACGCCCATTCCTGATCGAGACATTGACCGCAATAGGCCTGATCGCGGCGCCTTTCCTGCTGCCTCACATCGGATTTGCGCCCAATACAGTCAACCGCATCCTGGTGTGGGGACTGTTCGGTATCGGCTTCGATATCCTGTTCGGCTTTACCGGGCTGTTGTCGTTCGGCCAATCCGCATTCTACGGCACCGGCGGTTTCGTCGCGGCGTACCTTCTCACTCGCGCCGGATTTCCATATGTCGTTCCGGCGCTGATCATCGGCATGATCGCGGCGGCCGCAGTCGGCTATCTGATCGGGCTGATCGCGCTGCGCCGTACCGGCATCTATTTCGCCATGATCACGGTGGCGATCGCGGAAGTGTTTTACTTTGTCGAATTCAATCCGCTTGCGGACTGGACCGGCGGCGAGAACGGTTTGCCCGGCGTGCCGACGCCGAGTATTCATCTCGGCTTTACGACCCTTCACTTCACCACCGGTTGGTCGCTCTACCAGTTTCTTGCGCTGTGCTACTTTATCGGCATCGTGATCGCGCTGCGGATCGTGCGCTCCCCGGTTGGCGCAATCCTGAGCGCGATCCGCGACAACCCGCTGCGCGCGATCGCCGTGGGGCATAACATCCACGGCTACAAGCTGGCGGCATTCGTGATTGCTGCGGCGTATGCGGGCTTTGCTGGCGGCCTGCTCGGCGTGTTGCAGGCCTTCATGCCGCCGGACGCGTTCACCTTCGACACTTCAGGCCAGCTCGTGATGCAGACCGCGATCGGCGGCAGGGGCACCCTGTTCGGTCCGTTGGTCGGGGCGACGGTCTGGCTGTTCCTGCAGGATTTCCTGCAAGCGGCGCTCGGCCTCGGCGCGGCGTGGAAACTGGTGCTCGGCATCGTGTTCGTGCTGCTGGTGTGCTTCCTCCGTCGCGGCATCATCGGTGGGCTGGAGGATCTTTACGGCTGGATCACCGGCAAGCGCGGCAAAGTCGGCGAGCCCGATGAAGCAAAGGCTGAGCCGATCGACAGTGCTCCGTACCAGCCAAAGGAAGCGGTAGTAACGGCCGAGCCGGTGCCGCTGGCAACTGCGGCTCGCCGGCGCGCGGGCGAGCACGTGGCGCACGACGGGCCGATCCTGCAGGCGAGCGGCCTGACCAAACGCTACGGCGGCCTGATCGCCAACAACGATGTCGATTTTGTCGTCAATCGCGGCGAACTGCGCGGCATCATCGGTCCGAATGGCGCCGGTAAAACGACGTTTTTCAAGATGCTGACCTGCGAAATCCAGCCGACCTCGGGCAAGATCGTTTTCGACGGGCGCGATATCACGGGCATGAACGTTACCAATGTCTGCCAGCTCGGTCTGACCAAGAGTTACCAGGTCAATCAGCTGTTCTCAGGGCTGACCGTTCACGAAAATCTTGTCATCGCCGCGCTCGCCGAGTTGCGCGGAAAATTCAAGCTCGATCTGTTCCGCAGCCTCGACAGCATTCCGGGACTGAACGAACAGGTCGAACGTACATTGGGGCTGGTGAATCTCTCGTCACGCTCGGCTACGCCGGTCTCGCAACTTGCCTATGGCGAGAAGCGGCGGCTCGAAATCGGCCTGGCGCTCGCCACCTCGCCCAAGCTGCTGCTGCTTGATGAGCCGCTCGCCGGGATGAGCCCGCGCGAGCGCGCCGAAACCGTCAAACTGCTCAAGTCGATCAGCC
>JAICIT010000029.1 GCA_025960445.1 Bradyrhizobium sp.
GACGATCTCAAGAAGCTCACCGGCGTATCGGGCGCGATCGAGAAGAAGTTCAACGATCTCGGCATTTTCCACTTCTGGCAGTTGGCCGAACTCGACCATGATGCAGCCCATCACATCGGCGAAGAAGTCGGGCTGCCGTCCCGTGCCGATGCGTGGGTCGCTCAGGCCAAGACTTTGACCGCGGAAGCGGAATAATCAAACGCACGGGGCCGGAACGATCCGGCCACCCGTTTTTCAACTGCGTAGTTCCTGGGGCGATGGCGGCGAGTGGCGAAAGCCGCGCCGCACTCGACCGGACAGGCAAAGGATTGCAACGATGGCAACAATCACAGCGGCGATGGTCAAGGACCTTCGCGAGACGACCGGCGTCGGCATGATGGACTGCAAGCAAGCGCTGAGCGAAAACAACGGCGACATGCAGGCGGCTATCGACTGGTTGCGCAAGAAAGGCTTGTCGAAGGCGGCAAAAAAAGCCGGACGCGTCGCGGCGGAGGGGCTGATCGGCGCACTGACGTCAGGCAACAAGGGCGTCGTCATCGAGGTCAACTCAGAGACCGACTTCGTTGCGCGCAACGAGCAGTTCCAGGGATTGGTCAAGATGATCGCGCAGGTGGCGCTCGCCGTCGGGGCCGATGTAGAAAAGATCAAAGCCGCAAAGGCCGGGAGCGTCACGGTTGGGACCGCCATGTCCGACGCGATCGCGACGATCGGTGAGAACATGACATTGCGACGCGCGGCTTCGCTAGAGGTCGGCAAGGGCGTGGTGTCGAGCTACGTGCACAACGCGGTGATCGATGGTGCCGGCAAGATCGGCGTGATCGTCGCGCTGGAGTCCGCGGGCAAGACCGATGAACTGGCAACTCTCGGCCGTCAGGTCGCGATGCATGTTGCCGCGGCCAATCCACTGGCGTTGGACCCAGCCGGGCTGGAGCCGGCCTCGGTGAAGCGGGAAAAGGATGTACTTGCCGACAAGTACCGTCAGCAGGGTAAACCCGAGAACGTGATCGAGAAGATCGTCGAGTCCGGTTTGAAGACCTATTACAAGGAAGTTTGCCTGCTGGAGCAGGCTTTCATCCATGATAATGCCAAATCGGTCGCCCAGGCGGTAAAGGAAGCTGAGGGCAAGATCGGCGCGGCTGTGAAGATCACTGGGTTTGTGCGCTATGCTCTCGGCGAGGGAATCGAAAAGCAGGAAACCGATTTCGCGGCCGAAGTGGCGGCGGTCAGCGGCAAGAAGTAACCGCCGGAGCGATGCTTCCGGCCCGTTTGCGCCGGGGCAACCCGCGCGGGGAAGGATAGCGATTAGCAATGGCTGAGCCGCTCTACCGTCGTGTGGTCATCAAGCTTTCCGGCGAGTACCTCGCCGGCGATCAATCGTTCGGTATCAATCAGCCGACCGTCGACCGGATCGCCGGCGACTTGGTCGCCGCCCAAAAGCTCGGTACCGAAGTGGCCGTTGTTGTCGGCGGCGGAAACATCGCTCGTGGCGTGGATGTATCCACGCGGGGCGTGTCGCGCCCGACGGGTGACACCATGGGCATGCTGGCCACCGTGATGAACTGTCTTGCGCTGGAGGCGGCGATCGAGCGCCGGGGCACGCCGGCCCGAAGCCTCTCTGCTTTCGTCATGCCGCAGATATGCGAGCTGTTCACCCGAGGTGCGGCGCACAAATATCTGGCGGAGGGCCGGATTGTGCTGCTCGGCGGCGGAACGGGCAACCCGTTCTTCACGACCGACACCACGGCGGTCTTGCGGGCAGCCGAAATCGGAGCAACCGCGGTGCTCAAGGCCACCAACGTAGATGGCGTCTATAGCGCAGATCCCAAGAAGGATCCCGGCGCCAAAAGGTTTGATCGTCTGACCCATTCACAGGCGATCGAGGGTGGCTACAAGGTGATGGATGCCACCGCATTCGCGCTTGCCCGCGAGACCTCGCTGCCTATCATCGTGTTCTCGATCGCCGAACCGGGTTCGATCGGCGCCATCCTACGCGGCACCGGTCGTGGCACCATCGTCGCCGGCTGACCAATTTGTGAAGCCATTGGGCGATGCGCAAAAGGGGCAGGCGGTCTCGGCCAAGAGTTTTTCTGAGGAGAGAGCGTTATGCCCACGGGTAAGTTCGATATCAACGAATTGAAGCGCCGAATGCAAGGCGCGACCCAGGCCTTGAAACATGAACTTGGTGGTTTGCGGACCGGCCGCGCTGCAGCCTCGATGCTGGAGCCAGTGCAGGTCGATGCGTACGGCACGCACATGCCGCTCAACCAGCTCGCGACAATAAGCGTGCCCGAGCCACGGCTTCTTTCGGTGCAGGTGTGGGACAAATCGATGGTCAAGGCGGTGGAAAAAGCGATCGTCGATTCCAATCTTGGGTTGAGCCCGGCCACCGAAGGGCAAGTGCTTCGGTTGAGAATTCCCGAGCTCAACGAAGAGCGTCGCAAGGAGCTTGTGAAAGTCGCGCACAAATACGCGGAAGCAGCCAGGGTCGCGGTTCGGCATGTCCGCCGTGATGGCCTCGATACCGTCAAGAAACTAGAGAAGAATCACGAGATTTCCGAAGACGATCAGGAGCGTCTGGCGGCCGATGTGCAGAAGGCCACCGACGCCGCGATTTCGGAGGTCGATCACTTGCTCGCCGCAAAGGAAAAAGAAATTCTTACCGTCTAGTGTCTCCCCGGGAATCCTCGATGTCGAACGCCGCTGCCCCTGCCACAGAAGGACCGGACCGTGCCGCCGGACCCTTGCACGTGGCGATCATCATGGACGGGAATGGACGTTGGGCAGCGGCCCGCGGCCTGCCCCGCGCGGAAGGCCATCGGCGCGGCGTTGAGGCGTTACGTCGGGTTGTTCGCGCGGCAAGCGAACTCGGCATTCTCTATTTGACGATATTCTCCTTCAGTTCGGAAAACTGGTCGCGCCCGGCGACCGAAATCGGCGACCTCTTCGGTCTGCTGCGCCGATTCATTCGCAATGATCTTGCGACATTGCATCGTGACGGCGTGAGGGTTCGCGTTATCGGGCAACGCGATGGGCTCGAGCCGGACATCTGCGCGCTTCTGAACGAGGCGGAAGAGCTGACCCGAAACAATGCAAGGCTCAATCTCGTCGTCGCATTTAACTATGGCTCTCGTCAGGAGATCGCTGATGCGGCCCAACGGCTCGCGCGCGAGGTGGCCGAGGGAAAACGTGACCCTGCGACGATCGACGCCGACACGCTTGGGCGGTATCTCGACGCGCCCGACATCCCCGACCCCGATCTGATCATTCGCACGAGCGGAGAGCAGCGGCTATCAAATTTCCTGATGTGGCAAGCGGCTTACAGCGAACTGGTATTCGTGCCGATTCACTGGCCTGATTTCGATAAGCCCGCGTTGGAGGACGCGATCGCCGAGTATGCCAGACGGGAGCGCCGTTTCGGCGGTCTGGCCGCGAAAACCGGATCGTGAGCAGGGACGAGGCCGCACCCCCGGCCGGCGGCGAGCACGCGCGACGCAATCTCCTGCTGCGCGTTGTCGCAGCGCTGGTGCTCGCGCCCACAACGATCGCGTTGGCCTATGCCGGTGGATGGCTTTGGATCGCCTTGGTTACCCTGGCATCGATCGGATTATATGTTGAATGGCTGATGATTGTCGGGACTGCGCGCGAAATGCGCGTGCTTGTCTCGGGTGCTGTTGCGCTTGCGATCGTTGCCATTTGCCTGGCGGCTGAACGGGTCGATACTTCGCTCCTCGCAGCAGTGCTTGGCGTTGCTGCAGTTAGCTTGCTCTCCCCGAAACCGCGGGGTTGGCCTGCGGCGGGATTCCTCTATGCGGCGGCAGCGGAAATCGCGTCGGTGCTGGTGCGCCTTGACCACGTAGAGGGATTTATCGCGCTCATTTTCGTGCTCCTGATCGTTTGGGTAACCGACATCGGCGGATACTTTGTCGGTCGCGGCGCCGGGGGGCCAAAGCTGTGGCCTCGGGTCAGCCCCAAGAAGACCTGGGCGGGCGCGATCGGAGGCTTCGCGGCTAGCCTTGGCGTGGCTGCCGCGTTCTTTGTCTTCGATCCTCACAAGTCGGATTCTTTGCTGATGCTGAAAATGGAGCGGTTGCTGCTGTTGGCAGCGGCGCTCTCCGTGGCTTCCCAGCTTGGGGACCTTTTCGAGTCGGCGGTGAAACGGCACTTCAACGTCAAGGATTCGAGCCACCTTATTCCCGGACATGGTGGGCTGATGGATCGGCTGGACGGCTTCGTCGCCGCGGTCGTTCTGGCGGCGATTTTTGGCCTTCTGCGGGGTGGCCCGGATGGCGTCGGCCGCGGTCTTATGGTTTGGTAAAAGGCATGAGTGCTGTTCCATTGCGTAATAACAAGGCCGCGGCTTCGGCCGTGCGTACCGTCACCGTCCTCGGCGCCACCGGGTCGATAGGCGACAGCACCATGGATCTGCTGAGGGCATCACCCGACCGTTATCAGGTCGAGGCCTTGACCGGTCATACCAACGTGCAGGGTTTGGCCAGCCTCGCCAGGGAATTCGGCGCGCGATTTGCGGCCATAGCCGATCCCGCTCGCCTTGCCGAGCTTAAGGATGCGCTGGCCGGCACCCGGACCGAATGCGGCGCCGGCGAAAGCGCGATCATCGACGCGGCAGCACGTCCTTCTGATTGGGTCATGGCCGCGGTCAGTGGCGCGGCGGGGCTGAAGCCTGCGCTGGCAGCGGTGGATCGCGGCGCCACCGTCGCGCTTGCCAACAAGGAGTGCCTGGTCTGTGCCGGCGAGTTCTTCATGCAGCGCGCCGCCGCCGCAGGAGCATGCATCTTGCCGGCGGATTCCGAACACAACGCATTGTTTCAAGCGCTCGGCACGGGAAATCGCGAAGAACTGGTCAGGGTCATCATCACGGCATCGGGTGGACCATTTCGTACATGGGCCAGCAATGAAATCGAGCAGGCGACCTTGGCGCAGGCGCTGAAACACCCGAACTGGAGCATGGGACAGAAGATCACGATCGATTCCGCGTCGATGATGAACAAGGGACTCGAGGTGATCGAAGCTTCCTATCTGTTCGCGCTTACGCCTGATGAAATCGACGTGCTCGTCCATCCGCAATCGATCGTACACGGCATGGTCGAATTCTCGGATCGTTCGGTCGTGGCGCAATTGGGCGCGCCCGACATGCGTACTCCGATCGCGCATTGCCTCGGATGGCCGGATCGAATCGTCGGGCCAGCAGCCAAGCTCGATCTCGCTCAGATTGGACAACTGACGTTTGAGGCGCCGGATTTCGGCCGCTTCCCGGCGCTGCGCCTGGCGTATGACGCGTTGCGGAGCGGACGGGGAACCACGACGGTCTACAATGCCGCCAACGAGGTCGCCGTGGCGGCGTTCATTGCGGGCAAAATCAAGTTCGGCGCCATCGCTCGCCTCGTCGAGGCGACCATGGAGGACTGGATTCGCTCGGGCAATCGTGCGCCGCTGACGTCCGCCGATGACGCCATCACAATTGACCATACGGCGCGAAATAAGGCTGCCACCCTCTTGCCTCAAATAGCCTTAAAGGCATCCTAGAAGGCTGGGGAACGGGGCCTGCGGCCTTGGTTGAGGGGAATTGGATGTCTGAGTTTTTCGTGCATGGTTTCAATACGTTGGGTCATGGACTCATCGGTTACATCATTCCCTTCCTGTTCGTGCTTACGATTGTGGTCTTCTTCCACGAACTCGGTCACTTTCTGGTGGCCCGCTGGGCCGGCGTTAAGGTCTTGACGTTCTCGCTCGGTTTTGGACCGGAGCTTGCCGGCTTCAACGACCGTCATGGCACCCGCTGGAAGATCTCTGCCGTTCCCCTCGGCGGCTACGTCAAATTCTTCGGAGATGAAAGCGAGGCTTCGACGCCATCGTCCGAAGCGCTTGCCAACATGACCGAAGAAGAGCGCAGGGACAGTTTTCATCACAAGAAGGTTGGACCTCGGGCTGCGATCGTGGCCGCAGGTCCGATCGCCAATTTCCTTCTGGCGATCGTGATCTTCACCTGCCTGTTCACATTCCTCGGCAAGCCCAGCACGACCGCGCGCGTCGATCAGGTGGAAGCGGGCAGTCCGGCCGCCGCAGCCGGGTTCCAGACCGGTGATGTGGTCATTGCGATCGACGGCACGAAAATCGATAGCTTCTCGGATATGCAGCGAATTGTCGGAGTTCGCGCCGGCGAGCAGCTAACGTTCACCGTCAAGCGTGGCGACTCGACGGTGCAATTGCAGGGCACGCCGCAGCTCAAGGAGGTGAAGGACCCCTTCGGTAACACGCATCGGCTTGGCGTGCTGGGTATCACCCGCAAAACCATGGCCGGCGACGTGACGACCGAACGTGTTGATCCCGCAACTGCGGCGTGGCTCGGCGTCAAGGAAACCTGGTTCGTGATTGATCGTACGCTGTCCTACATCGGCGGCGTCTTCACGGGGCGGGAAGCAGCGGACCAGGTCGGGGGTCCCCTACGGATCGCACAGATTTCAGGTCAGGTTGCCACCATCGGCGTGGCGGCCCTGGTCCATCTCGCGGCCGTGCTTTCGATCTCGATCGGACTATTGAACCTGTTTCCCGTGCCGCTGCTCGATGGCGGTCATCTTTTGTTCTATGCCGTCGAGGCGGTGCGCGGACGGCCGCTTTCCGAGAGGGCCCAGGAGATGGGATTTCGAATCGGGCTGGCTCTCGTGCTGATGCTGATGGTGTTTGCCACCTATAACGACATCCTGCATCTGGCGGCATCCTGAAAAGGCTTTTTTGTGACGTGGCGAATAGGCAACGTCTTGGAATGAAAATGAAATTGCCCTGCAATCGGATGTTTGCCGCTCCGGCAAATTTGGTACAAGCAGGGCAATCGATGGGAATCTGCCGGTTCGTGGGGATTCGGGCCGGCCAGGAATGACAAGGGCGCGTTGCGCATGAATGTTGGAATGCGAGTGCGCGGGGGCTTGTTCGCCGCCCTGATCGTTTGCGCTATGCCGGTCGCCGCCACTTTGGCCGGTATGCTTGTGGCATCGAGTGCCGCCGCCCAGAGCGTGGCCTCGATTCAGGTAGAGGGTAACCGGCGCGTCGAAGTTGAGACCATAAGGTCGTACTTTAAGCCGGGCCCGGGCGGTCGTTTGGATAAGGCTCAAATCGACGACGGTTTGAAGGCGCTGATCGAGACCGGCCTGTTCCAGGACGTCAGGATCAGCCAACCGGGCGGTCATTTGCTGGTAACGGTAGTGGAAAACCCCGTGATCGGCCGCGTGGCCTTTGAGGGCAACAAGAAGGTCAAGGACGAGCAACTTTCGGCTGAAATTCAATCCAAGCCGCGTGGCACGTTGTCGCGTCCGATGGTGCAGTCCGATGCCCAGCGCATCGCCGAGATCTATCGCCATTCGGGCCGGTATGACGTGCGCGTCGATCCCGAAATCATTGAGCAGCCCAATAACCGCGTCGATCTGGTTTTCACCATCACCGAGGGCGCAAAGACCGGCGTCAAGTCGGTCGATTTCGTCGGCAATAACGCTTACTCGTCGTACCGGCTCAAGGACGTCATCAAGACGCACGAATGGAACCTGCTTAGCTTCCTCGGTGGCGGCGACGTTTATGATCCGGATCGCGTCGAAGCTGACCGGGATTTGATTCGGCGCTTTTATTTGAAGCACGGCTTTGCCGACGTGCAGGTCGTAGCCGCGCTCACTGAATACGATCCCGAGCGCAAGGGTTTCCTGGTCACGTTCAAAATCGAGGAAGGCCAGCAATATCGCGTAGCGTCAGTCAATTTTGTCTCGAGCATCCCGACGCTCGACGCTAACGGGCTTCGCGGCTTTTCACGCGTCTCCGTCGGCGCGCTTTACAATGCTGAAGCGCTGGAAAAGTCGGTCGAGGAAATGCAGATCGAGGCTTCGCGCCGAGGCTACGCCTTTGCCATCGTGCACCCGCGCGGCGATCGCAATTTCGAGAATCACACCGTCTCGATCACCTATGCCATCGACGAGGGTCCGCGGACCTACATCGAGCGCATCAATGTGCGCGGCAATACCCGGACGCGTGATTACGTGATCCGCCGTGAATTCGATATTTCGGAAGGCGACGCATACAACCGCGCGCTGGTCGATCGCGCCGAACGCCGCCTGAAGAATCTCGACTTCTTCAAGACAGTGAAAATCACGACCGAGCCGGGCTCATCAAGCGATCGCGTGGTTCTCGTGGTTGATCTCGAGGAGAAATCGACAGGTGACTTCTCGGTGTCCGGTGGCTACTCGACTACGGATGGCGCACTGGCCGAGGTCAGTATTTCCGAGCGCAACTTCCTCGGACGCGGCCTATTTGCCAAGGCATCGGTGACCTATGGCCAATACGCGCGCGGATATTCGCTCTCATTTGTCGAGCCGTACCTGCTGGACTATCGCGTGGCGCTCGGGCTCGACCTGTTCCAGCGGCAACAGCTTCCGAACAGCTACATCTCGTACGGCACGTCGACGCTGGGCTTCAGTCCGCGGCTGGGATTTGCCTTGCGCGAAGACCTTTCGCTGCAGGTGAGGTACTCGATTTACCAGCAGAAGCTATCGCTGCCGAGCTATCTGGCCAATTGTAACAACAGCACGTCCAACAATTCATTGCTGGCCTTCAACCCCTCGCCGGCTTTTGCGAACGCCAACGGCATCGATCTGAGTTCGACCAGCGGTCTTGGCTGCTATGTAGATGGAGAAGCCTCGCTCCCGGTCCGCAAAGAACTCGCGGGCGGCAGCACGCTGACCTCATCGGTCGGTTATTCGCTGAGCTACAACACGCTCGATAACAACAAGAACCCGACCGACGGGCTGCTGGTGGACTTCAAGCAGGACTTCGCCGGAGTGGGCGGCGACGTCAGCTATCTGAAGAGCGCGATCGACGCGAAATACTACACGCCCCTGGTCGCCGATATTGTCGGACTGATCCACGTTCAGAGCGGTATTCTCAACAAGGTCGGCAGCAACGAACTGCGCATGCTCGATCACTTCCAGATGGGCCCGAATCTGGTCCGGGGCTTTGCCCCGAACGGTATCGGACCGCGCGATATCAACCCGTTCGGAACCCGCGATGCGATCGGCGGCACCAAATATTGGGGTGCGTCGATGGAATTGCAGATGCCGTTCTGGTTCTTGCCGAAGGAAGTAGGCCTCAAGGGCGCGGTATATGCCGATGCGGGCGGGCTCTATGATTATCAGGGGCCGACGACGTGGGCTTTCACCAACGAAGTCACGACTCCGGCTAATTCCAACTGCGCCAAGCCGTCGCTGCCAGGGGCCATACCTGTGTCGGCTGGCACCTGCACGGGATTGGTGTACGACAATGGCAACACGGTCCGTACCTCCGTGGGTGTCGGCCTGATCTGGACATCGCCATTTGGTCCGTTGCGGTTCGACTATGCGATCCCGATCACCAAGGGGCCGTTTGACCGCGTGCAGGAATTCAAGTTTGGCGGCGGGACATCGTTCTGATTTCGATCACCGGCCGGACCGCGACGGGTGGAATGGCGCAGCCGACATTCTTCGAACAACCACCTTCGTCCACGCTGGCTGAAATCGCCGCGTTGACGCGGGCGCGTCTGGTCGATTCGTCCCGCGCTCGTCAGCAGGTCAGGGGCCTGGCTTCGCTCGATGAAGCTGGGCCGATGCATCTGACGTTTTACGACAATCTGAAATACGCCAAGCAATTGGCTTCGACCAAGGCAGGCGCCTGCCTGGTAAGCACTCGCTTCGAGGCGCAGGTCCCGGCCCACGTTGCTGTCCTGCGCGCCGCACAGCCATTTCGCGAGTTTGTGACGGTCGCCCGCGAGTTTTATAGCAGCGCGCTTCGCCCGCAATCATGGTTCGGCGAGGACGGCATCGCGCCTTCGGCGATCATCGATCCCAGCGCGCATCTCGAGGACGGGGTCATCATCGATCCGCTGGCCGTCATCGGTCCGAATGTCGAAATCGGCGCCGGCACGGTGATCGGAGCGGGGGCTGTGATTGGAGCCAACGTCAGGATCGGCAGGGATTGCAACGTCGGCGCGCGCACGGCCATCCAATTCGCGTTGATTGGCAACAACGTGCTGATCCATCCCGGCTGCAGCATCGGCCAGGACGGCTACGGATTCATCTTCTTTGGACCGGAGGGGCACCTGAAGGTGCCGCAAACAGGCCGGGTCCTGGTGCAGAACGATGTGGAGATAGGCGCGGGGACCACGATCGATCGCGGCAGCCTGCGGGACACCGTCATCGGCGAAGGCACGAAAATCGACAATCAGGTGCAGATCGGCCACAATGTGACGATTGGCCGGCACTGCTTGCTGGCGGCCCAGATAGGCTTGGCAGGTAGCCTGACGATTGGGGATAACGTGGCGCTGGGAGCGAAGGTGGGCATCAACAATCACCTTCACATTGGTGACGGGGCCCAGGTCACGGCCATGAGCGCCGTCAAGGATGACATTCCGGCAGGCGGCCGCTGGGGCGGCCATTTTGCCAAGCCGACCAAGCAGTGGTTCCGGGAAATCGTTGCCTTGGAGCGCCTGGTGCGCGATAGCTCCGCCGATCCAAAGGGCGAGGGGCGCGAATAATGGGGGATCCATCGGTCAGATTCGAGCTCGTGGATATCAACGAGATCCTCAAGACGCTCCCGCACCGTTATCCGATGTTGCTGATTGATCGGGTGATCAACATTCGGACCGATTACAGCGGCATCGGAATCAAGAATGTCACCTTCAACGAACCTCCATTTCTCGGGCATTTTCCCGACCGGCCGGTTTATCCCGGCGTGATGATGATCGAAGCCATGGCACAAACGGCCGGCGTGATCGGCATCAAATCGGTTGAAGGTACTCAGAAGCCGCGCGCGGTATATTTTCTCACCATCGATAAATGTAAATTCCGCAAGCCGGTGATGCCCGGCGATTCCATCGAATATCACATGCGCAGCATCGGAAGACGAAAGGCCATGTGGTGGTTTCACGGCGATGCCAGAGTGAACGGCACCACGGTGGCCGAGGCTGATGTCGGGGCGATGCTGACGGACTGACGCGCATAGTGGCGCACCACTCGTGCGTTGCTGTGAACTGGCTTGGTCCCGGTGCTTCCATCTGTGAAGGCGATTAGCCGCGAATCTGATGTTCGCGGCCGTCTGGCAAACCGTCTAGCAAATGCTCGTGGCGAGCACCGCTGTCGAAACAGCGCGTAACCATACGTCACTAGACACTGCCCGGATGCCGCGCTAACCACCGCAACCTATGCAAGTTAAATCGCGATGACGGCAAACGACGGACCGATGATCAGTATCGATTCCACCGCGCGCGTTGAAGACGGCGCTGTCATCGGCGAGGGCACCTCCATCGGTCCCTACTGCTTGATCGGTCCCCACGTCGTCATCGGCAACAACTGCCGGCTGGTGGCGCATGTGCATGTCGCGGCTCAGACCACGATCGGCGATGATTGCACGATTTACCCTTTCGTCTCCCTTGGCACGCCGCCGCAGTCGCTGAGCTATCGCGGCGAACTCACCAGACTGCAGATCGGTCAGGGCTGCACGATGAGAGAGCAAGTAACGATGAATGCCGGCAGCGTCGCCGGCGGCGGCATAACCCGCGTCGGCGACCGCGGTTACTTCATGAACTGCAGTCATGTGGGGCACGACTGCATCGTGGGCAACGACGTCGTGTTTGCGACCTCGGCAACGTTGGGCGGCCACAGCGAGGTCGGCGACTTTGCTTTCATCGGCGGTCTCTCCGCCGTGCATCAGTTTACCCGGGTGGGCGCGCAAGTCATGATCGGCGGGCTTAGTGGCGTGCGTAGCGACGTTATTCCGTATGCGCTCGCGAGCGGCCACTACGCCGCGCTCACTGGTCTCAACATTGTTGGGATGAAGCGTCGAAAATTCAGCCGCGAGAGATTGGCTGCAGTTCGATCGTTCTACCAGGAATTATTCCATGGACCCGGCGTGTTCCTGGAGCGCCTTGAGAAAGTCAGGCCCTTGGGCACGACTGACCCGGCGATTGCGGAGATCCTTAGCTTCATCGAGGCCGGCAAGAACCGCGAGCTGTGTCAGCCGATCAAAGACGGGAGAAAGTCTCGATGAAGAAACGCTGGGCCAAGGCATGACAGGCCCGGTTGCATCATCGCCGATTGGCGTGATCGCAGCCGGCGGAGTTATGCCTTTCGCGGTCGCGGATTCGCTCGTTGCGCGCGGCGTCAATCCGGTCTTGTTTGCTCTCAAGGGTGCCTGCGATCCGTTGGC